>JAAYKT010000230.1 GCA_012522255.1 Clostridiales bacterium | reverse complement strand
TTTCTCCCTTTGGAACCTCAATACTATATGTCCCATCAATAGCTGTCACATTCTCTACAATAAAGTCTACTTCACCATCGCCATCAAAATCTGCAGTTACGATTACTTTTGCCCCTTGCATCGGCCCCGTTCTATTGTCCTTCACTATACCTTAAAGGACTCTAATTTTACACCGCCTGCTTTTTCAATAATTTCAACTATGCAATCTATAGCTATGCCGTCTATCATCAACACATTTTTATATCTAATTTTGATAAGTAATTTCCACTATCAGCAATTACAGCGTCATCCAGAAGCCCGACTATTAAAACTCATACCATTAAGTCATATAGAATTGTTGTTTTTAAGTTTTCAAACTTTTCCGACAATTTAAATCACCATTCCTTTTATTAAAAATTTTTATATAAATTTAAACGGATTTATACTATACCATTTAAAGATTATATCATAATTTATGAACAAGAACTGAATAAATTCAATCCTTTCCGACAAATGTTTCATGCTTCAGCACTTCCAAGACCTATTTATTCTTGCTTATTTAAGCCATGTTCTTTATAATGGCTATGTGACTTATATTAATTTTGAAGGGAGAGGGGTATTTGAACATACTGTTAAAAAAGCTTAAAGAAGTATCCCTGTCTGTCTTACCTATAACGGTCTTAGTAATTATCCTTCACTTTACCGTGGTTCCCTTGGAGACAGATATGTTGATCAGATTTATAATTGGCGCTATTGCCGTTATCTTAGGTCTTGGGATCTTTTTGTTCGGCGCCCATATCGGTATAGTACAAATCGGAAGTCTTATGGGAGAAACTATTGCCAGGACAAATAAATTGTATTTGGTGGGAATCTTGGGGTTTATATTGGGATTTCTGATAAATGTTGCAGAACCGGATTTGCAAATTCTTGCCAGACAAGTTAGTTTGGCTACCGGCGGCGTTGTTTCCGGTTTGCTTTTTCTTATTGTGGTTTCTGTAGGAGTCGGACTTTCTGTTGGCATCGGTTTAATCAGAATCATAAGAGGACGCCCTTTGAATAAAATATTTTCCATTTACTATTTAATAATATTTTTTCTTGCCTTAAAAGCTTCTGAAGAATTCCTGGCTTTTTCCGTAGACGCATCCGGTGCCACAACCGGTTCAATGACAACCCCTTTTATATTGGCTCTGGGATATGGTGTCTCCCAATTAAAGGGTGGTAAAACAATGGAGGAAGACAGCTTTGGTATGGTGGGTCAAGCATCCGCCGGCCCTATTATTGCTATTTTGGCGATGGGCATTATAAAAAAACTTAATAATATGCAGGGACATGTCGATGCTTTTACTCCTAATGTGGGAATATTAGCTCCTTACATGCGCGTATTTCCGCAGCTGCTAAAGGAATCCGTTTATACCATAGTTCCTCTTTTGATATTATTCTTGATTTTTGATAAATATAGATTTAAGTTGCATAAAAAGAATAGAAACTTAATTTTAAAAGGTCTTTTTTATTCTTTTGTCGGGCTTGCATTGTTTTTAATAGGTGTTAATGCCGGCTTTATGGAAATAGGGAGGGCCCTTGGGGAAGGAATTGCTGCTTTTCACCCTTGGGCATTGCCTGTTATCGGATTTTTGTTGGGTATGGTGATTGTTTTGGCAGAACCGGCAGTTTATGTGTTGACCGAGCAGGTTGAAGAAGTTACCGCAGGGCATATAAAAAGAAAAGTTATTTTAGTGACACTGTCCATAGGTATTGCTTTTGCTGTTTCCATGTCTATGTTTAGAATTATGATCCCCGGGCTGAAGCTATGGCACTTTTTATTACCCGGTTTTGCTCTTGCAGCTTTTTTATCTTATAGAGTCCCGCCGATTTTAGTCGGCATAGCCTATGATTCGGGAGGCGGTGCTTCTGGCCCTATGACAGCTACCTTTATTTTAGCCTTTGCCCAAGGAGCGGCGAATGCCATCCCTACTGCCAATCTCTTAATTGATGGTTTTGGGGTGATTGCAATGGTCGCCATGACCCCATTAGTAGCAATTCAAATGCTTGGATTTTTGTTTAAAATCAAAGCCAAAAAGGAGGCGATTGTTCATGATGCCGACCAACGATAATCTTATTCTTTTTTCTTCTATCCTGGATTTTGGAAAAGGAAGCAAGGCCTTGGAATTGTCAAAAAAATTAGGCGGAGAAGCTGGAACTATTTTTTTAGGCAGGGGTACTGTGAGAACTAAATGGCTTAATTTATTAGGCGCCTTGCAGATTAGAAAAG
>JAAYKT010000229.1 GCA_012522255.1 Clostridiales bacterium | reverse complement strand
GTTTTAATGCTTATAATACAAAGTATTTACCCAAGCATCGCGTCCGCTATTCGGCACTTGGCTACAAGCGAGATGGGAACCTAATTAAAATACCACTATATTTGATTGGAAAAACACCAGAGCTAATTTAGAAAAATCATCGACCGCTAAAAATTGCTTTTTGACGTTTACTAAAACAAGTCAGCACTGTTGTTTGCATTAAAATTAAGAAAAACAAGATTTCTTTGTAGAAACAATAGGTTCACTGAGACTTTCTCTAAAAGAATAGGTGGTCATTTCAAAAACGAATTTTACAAACATTGCTCAATGCAGAAGTTACAAAAAATGGAACTCAATTTGTGTCAAGTTGAAGGGTGAATTTGCGTGTTATTTAATGCCAAGATAAAAAACGGGCCCTTTGTGCTAGAAGCACAATTGCGGGGCACCTTGTTTAAAAGTCACACGTTTTGTTGCGCCGGTGAGGGAAAATTTTCCCATATTTTGCGTGTCACAACAACGACGGCTTATCTGCAAATATTTGTGTTTTCAAGATAAAAATCGGTAAATTGTTGTTTAATATTTGATTTTTCCGTAGAAATGAGTATAATAATGATAGAGGTGATAAAATGCGTCCAAGAAACATTGAGAAGAAAGAGTTAACGGCTCGCCTTAAAAATCAATTTAATATTAATGAGCCTATATTCACTGAAGAGATACTTGCTTCGTGGAGCGAATATTCGCGTCCGCGCGTTTTTCAAATACTAAAAGAGTTATGTGCAGAGGGAGAAATTGTTAGGTATGCGCTTGGTGTGTATTACTTTCCGGAGCTTACATTTTTAGGAACGCAAGGCTCGCTTAGTGCGACAAAGGTCGCAGAAAAACGATATGTTAGAGCAAATAATAAAACCTTTGGTTATTATTCAGGCTTAACACTTTTAAATATGGTAGGGTTGACAAACCAAGTTCCAAATATGCGTGAGATTGTTACAACAAATGAAACGACACGGGTTAGAGAGGTAAATATAGGTAGGAGGCGTTTTTTGGTGCGCCGAGCTAAAGCTAAAATTACCGAAGAAAATGCTCCCGCTTTACAAATGCTAGAAATTTTTAATATATATGATAAGCCACTAGAAAGTTATCAAATTGAAAATATACTTGCACTTGCAGGTGATAAGCAACTTAATAAAAAACTTATATATGAATGTGCAAAATATTTTCCTAAGCGTGCACTACAAAATTAAAAAAAATCGGAGATAGGCTATGTTCTTGCATAAATATAAAGAAAAATTTGTTCAACTTGTAGAGGAAGTGTCAGAAGCTTTTGCAATAGAGGAAGCATTGGTTGAAAAAGATTATTTTGTGTCCTTGTTTTTGAGAGAATTAGTAAAAACAGAACCGTTATTAATATTCAAGGGAGGCACATGCCTCTCAAAATGCTTTAAGCTAATTAAGCGCTTTTCCGAGGATATAGACATTAATCTTGATGGCATAAACGAATTGCCACAGAAGCGTAAAAAGAAGCTTAAGGATAATATGCTTGCAGTAATTGACAGCTTAGGGCTTGCGCTTTCAAACTCAGACCAAATAAAAAGTGGCATGGATTACAACTTGTACAAAGTCGAATATCCTGCGTTATTTGTAAATCCATCATTGAAACAGCATTTAGAAGTCGAGTCAGTTTTTCGCATAGAGGCATTTCCAACTACAAAAATGCCGACATCGTCGTTAATATATGATTACTTAAAACAGCGAAAGCTAGATGATATTATTTCACAATTTGGGTTAGGACCATTTAATGTACGAGTTCAAGCGCTAGAGAGAACATTTGCAGACAAGATTTTTGCAATTTGCGACTATTATCTAAGTGGCAGAATTGAGACGCAGTCGCGTCATATCTACGACCTTTACAAAATTTTGCCGCATATGACACTTGATAATAAATTAAAATCGTTTGTAGAGGAAGTACGCAAGGTGCGCGAAGGTAAGCACGATTGCCTATCAGCAAACAAGGAAATTTCTCTTTCAGAAACAATCATTAAAATAATTGAAGAAAAAACCTACGAGAATGATTACAATGCATTAACAGCGGTTCTGCTATATGAGCCCGTCACTTATGATCAAGCCATCAAGGCAATAAAATCAATAGCGGACTGGCTGGAATAAAAAAAGACATACAAAAATTACAAAAATAGGAACTCAAATTGTGTTAAATTGAAGGGTGAATTTGCGTGTTATTTAATGCTAAGATAAAAAATCCACCTTGTGTTAAAAGTTTGATTTATAGGGTGTTTTACGGAAATGACATACATTTTGTTGCGCAGATAAGTTAAATTTTCCCATATTTTGCGTGTCTCAATGGCAACGGATTCCACGTATAATTTTGTGTTCTCAATATGCTCGTGTCTAAGTTGCGTTTAGGCTTTTAGTAATTATAAAAGTTTGGGTTTATATGGATAACAGACGGCAAGGGTTGGTTTGATGCAAAGAGAAATCTACAAGAGACCTTCCTAGTGCATGAATATG
>JAAYKT010000228.1 GCA_012522255.1 Clostridiales bacterium | reverse complement strand
TACAGCTTCCATTTTATTAGTGGATTTCGTTAGGCTTTATTAAGTGTACACTTTTTTAAGCTTATGTTAAATTTATTTTTCAATTGTTTTTATTTTTTGTCTTGACATATTACCAGGTGTCTTTATATATATTTAATAGATTGTTTTTAATATCCGATAAACGATAAACTGTCTGTTGTTTTTAAAACCGGAGTGATATTTAAAAAATTAAGGTGACAGCGGCACCTTTAAAGTTTTGCCGGAATGCAGGCTGAACGTGATAACTCCGGAATATCAATTATTTTCAGATCCGTATTATATACCTCATTCAGTAAATTTTCTTTAAGTATAGCACTCGTGCTTCCGGTTCTCATATGGCCATCCTTATCTAAAACAGCTGCACTCCCGCCTAAAAGCATTGCATGATCCGGATTATGGGTGGTTATGACGATAGAGTAGCCGTCCTTTGAAAGCTTTTTAATCAATCTTAAAACATTTATCTGGTTGCCATAGTCCAAATGAGCTGTGGGTTCGTCAAAAAGCAGAACTTTTGGTTTGCATACTATGGAACGGGCTATCAGGGCTTGCTGCATTTCACCGCCGCTTATTTCCGTGTAAGGCTTGTCGGACAAATATGTAATATTTAGTGATTCCAATGCACTCCATGCAGCCTCCATATCCTTTAAACCCGGTCTGTTGTATGCCTTGATTACAGGGGCTCTCCCCATGAGGACAAAATCAAAAACTTTGAAACCAAAGGAGGGATTGTGGTTCTGGGGCACATAACCCACCAATCCGGCAATTTCCTTCATGCTCATTTTTTTAATATTCTTGCCGCATAGAAGGATTTCTCCAATAAACGGGGTTATGAGATTTTTCATACAATTAAGTAACGTGCTTTTCCCCGCTCCATTGGGGCCCAAAATGCTTAGAATTTGTCCCTTTTCTATAGTAAAGCTGACGTCTTTTAAAATCGTTTTTTGATTGGGATAGTAGCGAAAGGATATATTTTTTATATCATATATCATTGTAATCTCATCCTTTGTCTATAGAGCAGCCAACCGTAAAAAGGTGCTCCTATTAGTCCCGTAAGAATGCTTATAGGCATTTCTGCCACCCCCAAAGTCCTGTTTATTGTATCTACCAAAAGCAGGAAAGTCGCACCTATAAGAAAGGATGCAGGCATAAGTTTTGTATTGTCCGGACCCATAATCATCCTGGCAAAGTGGGGGATTATGAGGCCGATCCAACCGATGGTGCCGGCAATGCAAATGGAGCTGGCGGTTAACAACGTTGCGCATATAATTGCTATATATCTGATCCTTGCCACGTTTACCCCCAAGGATTTTGCTTCTTTTTCCCCTAATGAAACTATGTCTATCCACCATGATATAAAAAACAAGACACAGGTTGAAATGACTATCGGAAGTATAACGCTGTATATGGTGCCTAAGGTTATATATGAAAAACTGCCCATCTGCCAGTATATGATGGTAGCCAGCTCTTTTTCCGGGTCTGCCGTATATTTGATTAAACCCATAATTGAAGATGCGGCTCCGCTGACCACAATACCTGATAAAACCAACATAATATTTGAATCGTTTCTTATAAGTTTAGGTATGGTTAAGGTAAGCATAACAGCTAAAAGGCCGCCTAAAAATGCAAAAAGTTGAATGTATACGGAAGATAAGGACATGATTATTGCCAATGCAGCACCTATGCAAGCCCCGGCAGATACACCCAAGAAGTCGGGAGAAATTAAAGGGTTTTAAATATGCCCTGGTAGGCAGCCCCGGATATGGAAAGGGAGGAGCCTACCAAAACCGTTGCCAAGATTCGGGGCAAACGTAAACCCAATATCACATTTTCAGTCATTGGATCCCAGAAGCCGGTCTTGTTTATTATTCTATAAAATAATATCTGTGAAATTTCCTTGATTGATACAGCGTATTTGCCTGTATAAAGACTAAGTATCATTGTTGCCAATAACAGAAATAGAAATAGCAGAATGATGAAGTTATGCCTTGTTTTATGTTTTTTTATAATTTCCATAAAAACCTCACATATATTTTAAATACCCTAAGCCCTTCCACAATGCAATCTCTATAAAATAATTATCTGAAATAGATATAGTTAAATAATCAACATGTAATTGTAACAAATATTAAAGTTTATAAAACAATATTATCAATGAAAGTAAATTTTAATAACCTAAATAGTCTTTTGTAAATGTTATCCCATAAGCTGTGTCATAAAACTCGTCAACTTCCAGTAAGAATTCTTCTTCACTATATAGTGCGGGATACATTTGGTTTAACATCCATAAAAAACCCAATACTGTAGCCAGTCCGGGGAATTCCCACGAGTCCCTGTCACTGGGCACAAGCAGTACTCTTTTGTTTTTGACCGCATTGAGTTCCGACCAGGCGGGGTCGGTCATTAAGTCATCTAAGTTATATTTGGAAGCTATGCTGTTAGTCAAAAATATAAAATCAGGATTCCATTGAAAGATTTTTTCTGCTCCCACAACAGGCCAGATTTCCTTGCTTTCAATATCCTTTGCCATATTGATGCCTCCGGCTGTCTCAATCAGATAAGATTGAAGCATGTTTCCGGAAGCAACCTTGCCTATTTCACTTCCCATTACAATAGCAGTATATCTTTTATCAACCGGGATATTTGAAGTAATATTTTTGGCAAATTCAACTCTTTCGTTGTAGTAGTCCATTAAAATATTTGCTCTTTCTTCCACACCTAATACTTTACCCAATAGGAGGACCGTCTGCAATATTTCTTCGGTACTTTCCGGTGCTATGCCTATGGAAGGAATTCCTAATGCGGACACGGATTTTAGAGTGTCCACATCGGTGGCTCTATGTATGAATACATCCGGGTTCAGCTTGGCCATGGCTTCCATATCTACTCTGCCTTTACCGATGGTATTCACGTTAGCCAAGGGCGGGCAGATACGATTAAACATATCGTTGGAAGAACTAATGGCAACAAAATTTTCACCTTTTCCCAGGGCAAGGATAAAGTTTGTAGCCAAACCGAAAACCACCGCTATGCTTTGGGTATTATTCTTTATTTCAACAGTTCTGCCGGCTTGGTCTGTTATTGTAAAAGTGTTCTTTAGATCAGCGTTTTCTATATCGGCACTGTTTGTTTTTTTTGTTGAACCACATGAAGTTATGGATAGCAACATTACAATAGACAATACAATTGCAATGGGCTTCTTATAAAAAAGCAATCTCATTATAATCACATCCTTATATTCCAAAATCTTATTCGTTCAGCCAAACATCCCGATTGTTTAAACATTTCTTCTTCTTTTTGATTCCTCTTTGCTCCAACGTAGATAAGAGGCCATGTCTTTTAAACAAGTTTTTGAATGTTCCTCATAGCTTTTTAAAAACCGTCTCATAATCAAATGCTTTTTTCTTGTAAAAGAGGGTCTGTTGGTTAATATGAAAAAGCAGATGTTGGCCAAATCAAAACGTGGGTCCCCATAACTCGTCTCCTCAAAATCCAAACCGTAAATTATTCCCTCTGAGTATATAAAGTTTCTAAGATTTACATCCATTTTTAGTAGGCTGTCTTTTTCACTTTTGATATTATGCAGCCTTGCCATCCAAAGCGCCAGTTCATCAATCCAGTTTCCCGTATCTTCCTTCTCCGCCAGGTCACCGATTAATTCCCCTTTGATATAAGTTAAAAACAAACTGTTTTCGGTTTTCATTAATACTTTTGGAACAGGCATGGATAATTCGTCCAACCTTTTGATGTTTTTATATTCCTTTTCTAAAATGTTCGGATTGTCATATGTTTTCATTATAAAGGCATCAGATTTTACTTTAGAAAAAGCTTCATCATCGCCCATTATGGCAATTTCTTTTTCCGGTATGCTTTCAACCTGTACTTTATATACTTTATTGCGTTTACTATAGAATTTTTCTAAAATCTTGACATCCAAAAACTCACTTCCATTCCATGGCATTCTTTTCCGCCAAATCCGTAAGTCCGCTTATATCAGTCAATGAATTTATTGCAGGAAGATCATGATAAGATGAAATATCATTACTTATGACACCGCTTATGGCAAAAACATCTTTATTAATACGCCTTTCTATATCCTCCAAAGAGGTGGAACACAAAATACGGGGCATGGAAAAGTCCGATGTGCCCTCAAAAATCACATAATCCTGGGTATAAAATTTAAGCAGGTTCGGTACCGGTAATCGGCTTAGAAAAAGTATATCCGTTTCATAAAGACCTCTGGCACTCACTAATTCAGCTCCGGCTTTTTTGTGCCTATCAGTGTTTGTGCCTTCCGTATCTATAGCAAAATTTTCAAAGTGAATATCCTTGACCGAACCGACGGAATACCCTCTTTTGACCAATTCTTTTATAAGGTTTTCTATTGTAGTCGTCTTTCCGGATTTTGAAAACCCATAAACAGAAAATATTTTCATATTCATGCTCCTTTTAAATTTTCATGTGGAGGAAAACTCTTTCCTGCCATCGTTCTGTTATTGCTCAACAACAGCTTAACTATTGCTTAACTATTGTTAAACTACTGTTTGACCACCGTTCACCGCATTATCATAATAGATATAAAAACTATTATTGAGGCAGTTATAAAAATTGCCCCGTAATCAGCATTTTTCATCTTAATCTTAGAATAAGCTGTCCTTTTAGGATAAGCCCTAAAGCCTCTCAATTCCATAGCTGCCGATATATACCTTGCCCTTTTTAAAGAATTCATTACTGAAGGAGTGAGTATATAGGAATATAAAGAAAGTTTTTGGCCAATAGGTATTTTTTTTAAATCAGCACCGGCTAATTGTACGGCAATTAGTGAATTCTCAAACTCTTCTTTAAATAAGGGCAGAAACTTCATTGCCAGCAGTACCATATAGGCTATTTCATAAGGCAGTTTCATTGCTATAAGTCCATAGGTAATTTTTAATATACCCGATGAGGCGATTATCATGGCGCTAAGGATTATTATAGCCATTCTCAACATAATGGAAATCCCCGCTTCAAGCCCTCGTGTAGTCAATATTTTTATATCCCCTATAAATAATAAGCCGTGTCCTTCTTTGATAAATATACTTTGAATAATTATCAGGGCAAAGAATACATAGGAAAACTTTCTTAGTTTTTTTAAAGATTCATATATAGGCACGGATAAAAATTTACAAATGATTAAAGTCAACAACAGCAATGCCGACAGACCGGCAATGTTTTTTAAAAATACCGATGCAGTGGATATAAGAGCGGCTATTACTATTTTTGTCCTTGTGTCTAAGTCAATCAAACAAACTCAACTCCTTTATCCCTAATACGCAGGAGTTTATCTACATTTTTACTTAAAAAGCTTTTATCATGGCTTATTATCAGATACCCTTTGTTTTCGTTTTTTAAGGAAAGGAGGGAGGTACTTAAATTTTTTAAATGAAAAATATCCAGCCCGGTATTTGGCTCATCCATTATTAAAAAATCCGCATCTCTTGACAGTATTGAAGCCAAAGCCAACCTTTGTTTTTGCCCTAAACTGAGATTAAAAGGGAAACTATCTTTATAGTCAATAAGACCAAACAAATCAAGGTAGTAATCTATCTTATTGTTGGTTTCTGTCTCATTTATATTTTTATCGAATCTGTAGTTAAATAGCATCTGCTCCAAAACCGATGGTGCAAATAACTGTTTTTCCGGATTTTGAAAAACAAACCCCACATTTTTGCCAATTTCACTTAAAGACATATCTGATATATTATGCCCTTTTAAGTGAATTTGTCCCGTGCACGGCTTTAGTACACCCATCATCAACTTTACTAAAGTGGTTTTTCCACAGCCGTTGGGTCCGATAAGGCCTATATGTTGATTTTTTTCTATGCTGATATTAACATTTTCAAATATGGTTTCAGATTTGGGATAGGAAAAAGTCAGTGAGTTTATTGTATAAATGTTCGTCATCCATATCCCCCTTTA
>JAAYKT010000227.1 GCA_012522255.1 Clostridiales bacterium | reverse complement strand
TTGGAATCGCTTGCTGCTGTTATTCCAAGCGGCCTTTTGGTTATTTCTAATGTGCCATTGTGGGTTGTTATATTGCCGAACTGGTTTGTTACATCTTCTTCTCCCAACTTGATTACATAGCTTGTCACGATATTACTGGCGGTCCCAAAATCAGTAATATCTCCTGTTATGACTGCCTCAGCTTGAAACCCAACTAGCAAACCTGTTGTTTGATATGTATCTTTGCTGTGCAACTGCCCGTCGTAGGTCCAGGTTCCACTGTCTGCTGTTATTGCTATGGCGGCGGTGTTTTTCGTTATTTTCAGATCGCCATGATGCCAGGTAATTGCGTAATTGGTATCTTTATAGCTAGCACCTTTGCTAATTACTATGATATTAACTACACTGCCCACCTTAGTTACGCTGCCCGTTGCCGAGGCTGTCGCTTCCCCTGCTACAAATCCGTCCCCTGTTATTGTTACCTCAGGTTTTGTTAAGGGGGCGCCGTCATATGTTTTGGAGGTGCTTACACTTGTCAGCACCACGGGTCTCTTGGTTATTTGTAGCTGCCCATTTACTTTATCTATGTTGTAGTATTCAGTCACGTCTGTTGTACCACGCATTATTTTGACAAGGGTGACTGCATTGGCGGCTGTTCCGGCATCTGTAATGCTTCCGGTTACAGTTACTTCCAAACTATCTCCTGTTGCCAGGGTTCCGCTGGTCAGGTCCCAGCCGGCATTTGTTAGTTCGGCTCCATCATATACCTTGGAATCGCTGTTCACGGTTATTGTCAGCTGTGGTTTTTCCTCCCACCGAGCATAAAGGGTCTGGCCGGAGGTGATTTTGACTAGTGCGGCGGCAGTAATTTCTGTGCCCCCGGATGCTGTCGTGAACCAGCCCTTAAAATTGTAATCCACCCTGGTGACGGTGGCTAATATGCCATAGACACTGTCATAGGTCACAACCTTACTTGCATGCGACGGAGTCCCGCCGCCGTTAGCGTCGAACGTAACTGTATAATTGTTTGGCGTCCACCTGGCATAGAGTTCTTTATTCCCTGTAGAGCCATGGGGGATGGACGTTATTTTATTTCCTTGTGTTGCGGCGTCAAACCATCCCGCGAAGGTATAACCGATCTTGGTAGCATTCCCAAGGGTGATGGCGGCTGATTCAATATTGTAGCTGGTAGGGTTGGCGCCGCCCGTGCCGCCGCCAAGCTCCTAGGTGATGTTATAGCTGACTAGATCCCACTGTGCCGCTAAGGTCGTATTCGCAGCCGGCATAGTCGCCGGCAGCGCCGGGTTCCAGGCCTTAAAGGTATAGCCTGCCCTTGTGGGATTAGCCGGTTTTGTCACCGCTGTGCCGTAGCCCTGGGTGATCGGAGCTACATTGCTCCCGCCGTTACTTTTAAAGATGATCGTATATTGGTTGACCGTCCATTTTGCGTAAAGTGTCATACTTGCAGTAACTGTATCTGTTGTGAAACCCCAGGCGCTGGTGAGTCCTGCCTCCTTGTACCAACCGGTGAAGGTGTAGCCTGTCCTGCTGGGAGCGGCCGGCGCCACAATGGTCGCGCCGTAGCGGACACCGGTGATGCCCGCTATGGCGTCGCCGCCGTTGCTGGCAAAGGATACGGTGTGGGTATTGCGATCGTAGTATAGCTTCAGTATGAGGCCCCCATCCGCTGCGATACTTCCGCTTGCCACCCTGTCCGTATGGGAGCTGTTCTCGGTGAAGCCGGTGTAGGCCTTGGCAGAAGCGTTCACAGTAGTCGCGGTGGTACCGCTTAGATTGTCGGTATCTTTCAGGGTATAACCAGCTCCCGAAACATTTTGCTGGTAGTGCAGAACTTGGTAGGCGGTGTTGGTGTTTGGCGTCCATCTGGCGTAGAGTGCTTTGTCCCCTGTAGAGCCTTGGGGGATAGACATTACTTTATTACCTTCTGTTGCGGCGTCAAACCATCCCTCGAAGGTATAACCCGTCCTATTAGCATTTTTCAAGGTGATAGTGGGTGTTTCAATATTGTAGCTGGTTGGGCTGGTGCCGCTCGTGCCGCCGTCAAGGTCGTAGGTGATGTTATAGCTACGCACGGTCCATCGTGCCGTAAATGTAATATTCCTTGCAGGCATTGTGTAAACCGCACTCGGTGAATATAATGTCGTCCCGTCATGCCAGCCGGCAAAATAATACCCATTTTTAACAAAAGGATTATTAGGCAGTGTAAAGGGAAAATTTTCTGGGGTTGCTGCCTGGATTGGTGGTGTGCCTGTTCCGCCATTTGCATTAAAGGCAACTGTATAAGTGGGTTTTGTGGTTACCGATACTGTTGTTGTTACATTATTATAGTTGGTTGTATCGTTAGGGGAAAACGTCATTGTAACGTTTTGGGTTGTATTATAGTCTGCCGGCGCCGTTCCCTGCCAGGAGCCCTCTATCAAACCGTTGACACCATTGACTGTTATGCCGGTAAGCATCGTGATGGGGTTTTTGGGTTGCACATTGGTGATATCCTGCGCAGTGCCGACAACAACGGGTGTCGCTTTTTCTATTTTGTATGTACCTAAACTCAGGCTATTTAAGGCAGTATAGGATTCCCCCTGGGCAACGTCTATCGTTATTGAATAGGTGCCTGCATTTACCGGGGCCGTCGTTGAGCCATTATATTTAATCGTAATACTGCCCATGCCGGTTTTGCTTGAGGTTACGGTTACGGCCTGGGAACTGCCTGTATATATTGGGGATGTGAAATTATAGGTAAAATCGGCCGCTGTTGGCGTTATCGGCTGGGCAATGGTCCATCCATACCAGTAATTATCGCCCGTATTCCCGTCATCCACCGCCCGATAAGCTTGTTGTGCCGAGATCAGGGCTGTGCCTGTTAAGGCCGCTCCCGTGTTATCAACAATAATGAGTTTTCTGTCAGTAGGGCAATAATTAAAAGCATAATTTTCTACGGTTGGAGGGATAATCGGGACAGACAGTGTGGTAAGATTTGTACATTCCGAAAACGCATACAGCCCAATGCTTGTAACGGCCGGGATAGTGGCGGAGGTCAGGGCTTTGCAGGTTGAAAACATCCTGGGCTCAACACATGTAACAGAGTTTGGAAAGGCAATGGAGGTTAATGAGGTGCCTTGAAACGCATTTTGCCCAATATTTTTAATTGAGTTTGGGATATTAATAGAAGCTAGAGAGGATCTTATAAACGCATTTTCTTCAATACTAGTGACAGAATCTGGGATTTCAATTATTCCTAAGGAAGTGCAATCCCCAAATGTATACTTCCCAATACTTGTGACTGAGTCTGGGATGGCAACGGAAGTCAAGGATATGCAATTATTAAACATATAATTGCCTATGGTCGTCACACCGCCATTTATCACAACGGATTTAATAGAATCATGGTTGAACGGACTAGGTTTAAGGAAACTGTAGTTATCCGTCGACCCGGTGCCGAAGATCACCAGCTCCCCATCAGAATATAGAGTACCCGTCACGTTTGCGCCAAGTGTATATGTACCTATAACCGTCCCGGTAGACATAGGCGTAATACCAAAGGTCATCAGACCTCCGGCGGATTTATCTTCTCCAATACGTCCATCCGTATCTTCCATTTCCTCAGCCGGGCCTTCATCCTGGTCTGCCGCTGTCTCCCCAATCGTTTCTCCTGTCGATTCACCAGTTGGTTCTTCTTCCAGGCTCCCTTTTATATCTGCTTCTTTTATATCCTTTTCCGCAAGCTTTGCCTGATAGAAGGCGACTATCCGAGCCCCTTCTTCCATATCAACATCATAGATTTGCAGATAATTACCTGCCGCCACTCCGGCTGCAATATCAGCGCCAGGCTCATAGCCTGTGATCAGGTTATCCCCGTCTCTTGGGACTGTATCTCCCACCCGAGGCATTTCAATCTCCTGTTCTGTTATATTAACAAACAATTCTCCATAAACATAATCAGTAACAGTTACTGTGGTTGCCCCTACTATTTCACCGGGGGCTAAAATTGCGGTCAGTATTGGAATTGATACAAACTCCGACCCTATATTTAATTCATTTAAATCTTCTGCCAAAATTGGAGACACGCCTGCAAACAATTGCACTAACATCGTGATCACCAATAAAACAGCTACTCTTTTTTTCAACATGTCTAACATCCATTACCCTCCTTTTCCATAAAATTAAAATCTATCAATTATTCCGTTACCATTTTGCCATAACCAAACCTGACACATTCAAAAATCGTTACAGCCTTCATATTCTCCCCGCTTGGGAGAGAAGTTGATATTTCACAACTGGCGCATAATTTTTCGTACGGCCCCTTGAATATGCCATTGTTTTTATAACAACATGTACCCATACAAGGAAACATTTCCTCACTTACACCACAATCATCATCCTCTACTTTGCTTATAATACTTTCATCCATCTATATCACTCCCTTATATAATTGAAATGAACCATCATACATGTATCTATTTAAATAATAATAAAGCATCATAGATTAACAAAACCGTGAACAGAATAATACATATTACAACTTTTTTTTCAATAATTCTACAAAACTTCCTTTATAAATGTATAATAGTTATATAAGTATAAATCATGGAGTGATTGGTATGCTGAATATGCCGGGCTCAAGGCTTATGGCACCCAAGGCTGCATCCGGGGAAATACTCCGTAGTAATTTGATCGACAGGATTATTTCCAGTGCATCAAAACTGGCATATATCCAGGGCGGCGCAGGTTATGGTAAAACAACTCTGCTGTCACAAATATCAAATAACATCCGGAAATCTGTCTGGCTTTCTTTAGATGGTGAGGAAGATGTCTTTACTTTCATAAACACTCTATGTGAAGCAATAAGACATACTTTCCCGGATTTCGATTTCCCTGTATCCGAATATTTGCCTTTTACTGAAAAGAAAAATTTCATTTCAATGCTTGCAGGCGCACTGATTTGCAACATTGAAAGTATTGCATATGATTTTATTCTTATATTGGATGACTTACATACCATAACAGATCATAAGGTTAAAAAACTAATCACATATCTTGTTAAGTATTTTCCGGATAATGCCAGGCTTTGTTTTGGCAGCAGGGAAGCGCCTTCCAAAGATTTTTTATCGTTTAAAGCAAGGGGAAGCATGGTAGAATTGACACAAAAAGATCTTGCATTTACAAGAGAAGAAATTTCAGAAATTCTGGGTTTCGATGACCCGGCTATATATGGTTCAACAGAAGGATGGCCACTGGCAATCCGTTCTTTTCGGGTGTTGTTGGAAAATGGCATAACCATTAGCGATATAACCTACTATAGTAAAGAAACTTTATATGCTTATCTTTTTCATGAATGTATCTCAAATCTGAACTTTGACATGGTAGATTTTCTTAAAAAATCTGCTTGCTTTGAAGAATTGGAACCGGAGATGCTGGACGAAGTCCTGAACAAAAAAAATACAAAACTTATGCTGGAAAGCCTTGTATCCAGAAATATGTTCACCGTCAAAACAGCCGATGGTTCTTACCGATATCATTCACTTTTTAAAAAAAGTTTGCTGGAAACTGAAGACAAAGAGGAAATGCCATTTCTAAGGCAGAAAGCCGCTGCATACTTTTTTAATCACAAACATTACTCGAAAGCAGCGAGATACGCCTTTTTATCAAAAGATAACAGCCTTCTTCAGAAAATAATACTCGAATGCTACAAAGACTACATAAAAAAGGGAAGTTATAATGAGCTTCGCATATGGTTCCAAGCACTGGATGATGCTACAATTAAGTTTAACCCGGAGATTCTGGTAGCCAAAGGTGTCTTCCTCTCCATCCTTGGAAATTTTGTTCAATCCAACGCATGCCTTGAAGCTGCCATACCCTTGATAAATAAAGAAGATAAAGAACTCTATTTTCAAGCCATGATACATAAAGCAAGAGTCCTTCGTAACTTTGTTACATTTGATGAATCAAATAAACTGCTAAATGCTCTCGTTACTAAACTTGATGATTTTTCGGGAGAACTGATATATTCTGTGGTTATAGAAAAACTTTATAACCTATGCTGGGATTCAAAAATAGGCGAGGCTTATACCCTTGCACAATACATGATAAAAACCTGCGCCAATGTCGGCAATGTAAAGGTCATGCATTGGTTTGAAAGGTATCTTTGTACGATCCAATTTTTTAGGGGCAATATGAGAGAATCAGTTTATTATTACGAAAAATCCCTCGAACTCCCCGAAAGTGAAAGGAGCTTTTTGGGAATGCACAGCACTGCCATATATGTTGCCAAAGCCTATCAGATGTTAGGAAAGCGAAGCCTTTCCTTGTCCATACTGTCGGAAGAACTTCAACGGCTCAGGAATACCGGAAACTATGAAGAAATGTGGGCCGGATATTTGTTGGCGGCTGAAATCCACTATCAAAATGCTTTTATTGATAAAATGAATGGAGAAAATGCTTCATACGAAACTACCATAAAGTATTTCAACTTAGCAGACGAGTATGCACCTCTTTACCGTAAAACTGATTTTCAAATGAATTGGGCAAAAATGCAGCGTCTCACTTATAGCTTAATTTTTACCGATGCTTCAAAAGAAGAACTTATAAGTGAAATCGTTAAAAATCTCGACAACGCGGGTGCCTATTTAACAAACCTTGTTACTGCAAGACTAATGGGGTATTTTTCTGCTACATCGGATTATCCTAATGCGGTTAAATATGCGAGCTTGTGTATAGAAACAGGAGAAAAAAACGGTATTATGCTACATGCATCTTTGGCTTATGGGGTACTTGCAAGGGCCACAATTGAATCAAAGGATTATGAAAAGGCATTCTATTTAACAAGACATTATTTTAAACTCTGCTTCGATAACGGGCTTTACGAATATTTTAAAATACGCAAGGCTTACGGCCCGGTCATACAATTTGCATATGACAACGGAATAGAACCGGAAATTACAAAACAATTTATGGAATTCGCCGGATACAAACAGAAGAAGGCCTATATAGAAACATTGGGCGTTTTCACTGTTTATGAATACAGAAACAAGCAAAAACTTTTAAAATTCAGAACGAAAAAAGAACGGGAGCTCCTGGCCTTCCTTTTGGATGCAGACAAACAGGGGGCTACTAAAGAACAAATATATAATGCCATTTGGTGGGATTCAGATTCAAAAAATGTTAAGAATCTGATTGCAGTAAACCTTCGCCACCTAAAAAATGACCTCGACTGTATCGGTTTGGGAGAGTCTGTTGTCCACCGTGAAAACCGCTATTTTATCTATGGAGATGAATTTGAATGTGACTGCGACCTTTACGAAAAAATATATGAGGAATTTAAACTTCATTGTACAAAAGGAAAGGCACAACAACTTATAGCCTTATATAAAGGCGAATATTTATCAGATTTTGAAGCACATTGGGCATCCGCTAAAAGAATAAAATATCAAGAAATTTATGAAGATGTAAAAAAATTATTATAACAAAAATATAATGAGATATTTGTCTTGCCCTTCCCTCGTCACAAGGCAAAAATCTTTTTTATTTATCTGCGGATTGCACATATGGTATAAGAAAAACAAATATCAATGCCACACGGAAAGTCAATGCGGCATTGATATAGACATGCTAATAGTAATCCCTATTTCCATAAGTATGTCATGTGTGCCTATCAGAGAAGTTATCACAACGATTTCTGCAACCCTACTTCATACTTTTAATTTGAGATACATCCTTATCTCCTCTTCCGGATAGATTGATAATTATTATCTCATCTTTATCCAATTTTTTTGCCAGTTTAATGCCATAAGCTACTGCATGGGAGGATTCAAGTGCGGGAATAATGCCTTCCGTTTTTGAAAGTTTAAAAAATGTTTCCAAGGCTTCTTCATCTGTCACGCTGACATATTCAGCCCTTTTAATGTTGTTATAATAGCTATGTTCCGGCCCTACTCCGGGATAATCCAACCCTGCAGCTATTGAATAAGTATCGTGATCTAAAAGATGGCACTTAAACCCATGTAACAGGCCAATTTTACCACTGTTGATACTTGCAGAATGCATTTTTGTTTCAATACCTTTACCTGCCGGCTCTACGCCAACCATTTTAACACCTGTGTCTTCAAAAAATGGCGAAAACAACCCTATTGCATTGCTTCCTCCGCCTACACATGCTACCAGAGAATGGGGAAGCCTGCCTTCCTTTTCAATTATTTGTTTTCTGGCCTCTTTTCCTATAATAGACTGAAAAGTTCTGACTATCATAGGATATGGGTGGGGGCCTACAGCTGATCCCAAAAGATAAAATGTATTTTCCCTGTTTTCTACATAATCTTTAAATGCTGCATCCACAGCCTCCTTTAATGTTCCGGACCCTTCTTTAACTGAAATTACTTTGGCACCCAATATTTCCATTCTGAATACGTTCAATTCCTGCCTTTTTATGTCTTCTTCGCCCATGTACACCGTACAATCCATGCCCAGCAAAGCACATACAGTGGCAGTGGCCACACCATGCTGCCCTGCCCCGGTTTCCGCAATTACCCTTGTTTTACCCATCCTTTTGGCTAATAACCCCTGGCCTATGGCGTTATTGATCTTATGGGCCCCCGTATGGTTCAGGTCTTCTCTTTTTAGATATATTTTGGCTCCCCCTACTTCCTTCGTCAGCCTTTCAGCTAAATATAACGGGCTTTCTCTTCCAACATAATCTTTATGATAATAGTTCAAATCCTTTAAAAATTTTTCATCATCCATAGCCTTATAAAACGCTTCCTCTAATTCGTTTAGTACATTTTTCAAATCGTCCGGTACATATGCTCCCCCAAACTCACCAAATAGTCCGTTTTCTCTTTTCATATCTATACCTCCAAAATTATTATTTTAAATACAAAAAACCCTCATCCTGATTAGGACGAAGGTTGAATTCGCGTTGCCACCTAAATTATGCAAAATTGCATCACTTAAAAGGGATACTAACATATCCTGTCCTTAGATAACGGTAGGCTTCCGGCTGGGGGTACTCTCCATGGATTTCCACCCGCTTCTACAAAGTCCATTCACTAAATCTTTCTATGCTACTGTTTCACCGGCCAGTAGCTCTCTATGATAGATAAGAAATAACTACTCTTCTTTGTCAACGAATTTATTTTGTATTCATAACCCATTGTAACAAATGAAATTCCAAGATGCAACACAAATTTTTCGTAAACTTTGGTCACGCGCAAGTTGCCGTGTTTTATGTCTTGTTGTATGAAAGATCTAAGCATTACCTCCGGGCATGCAAATTGCATTTCATTCATAGTATATGCAAAGCAGTAACTAAACACAAAGGCTAATTTATTGTATACCTTGTACTTAAATTAAAGGCTTATGTTACCTATATGTTCAAATAATATTTTAAAACCGATTAAAACTAAAATAGCACCACCGGCAAGCTCGGCTTTGGACTTGTACCTTATACCGAAGACATTGCCTACCTTTACACCAAACATGGATAAAGACAATGTTACAATTCCGATTATTACAGCCACCGGAACAATACTTACCTCAAGAAAAGCAAATGATACGCCTACAGCTAAGGCATCGATGCTTGTGGCAATTGCAATAGGTAACATTTCTTCAGGTTTTAAAGATGATTCTTTCCTTTCCGGCCGCCCACCGCCGGGGAACTCCCTATCAGTGCATTCAATAGCGTGACACTCCCTATCCTCACATTTTCCATCCGGACACTCCCTGTCCGAGCATTTTGCGACAGGACATTCTCTATCAGTACATCCTTCATTCTTTGAACTTTCTAAAACCGTTTTACCACCTATAAAACAAAGCAAAACAAAAGCAATCCAATGGTCATAAGCGATTATTTTATTTGCAAATTGCGTGCCAAGCAGGTACCCAAGCATCGGCATAACTGCCTGGAAAAAGCCAAAATATGAACCTATAATCAAATAAATGTTTTTTCATTAACTATAAAGAATAATTTTCCATAATCTTTCGGGCGTGACCCATATATCCCAGCATGTCATATATAAGTGATTACTAAGCATAATATTTCCCTGATATTTCCTTCACTTGTATCCGTAATACAACGGTAGAATTAATCATATTATCCGATATTTTATTGGTTAAATTAGGTGTATATTTATTAACAATTCTTTCTAAAACTGCCCTCTTTTCACCAACATCCTTAACCATTTTAGCTGTACCTTATAAAATCACACTTTCGTATTTTGTATTAGTATCACATGGTTTTTTATCCAAATCCAATAATAACCCTTCCATTTCATAAACAGTAACACTCACCCTTGGGTCCCGAGCGATATTCTCAAGTTTCTTACCTTTAGGCAGCCCGTGGAAATAAACGGCACCATCAAAATAAACAAAATGAATAGGTGTGCAATAAGGTGTGCCGTCTGCATTTAACGTAGCCAGGCAGCATGTCTTCACCCTCTTAAGTAAAAAGTTTATTTTATCATCGGATAAAGGATGTGTTTTCATACGATATTGTATATATATCATTCCTTCCATATTTCCTTTCCTATATTATACAATAAATCCAACTCGATGTTAATGTCTCCTTACCCTGCACCACTTGGTGTTACTATGTAAAATTAAACTCCGGTTGGGCAAAAGAAAATCAGTACCCCCGTCCCCCTGTCATCTGTCCCCCTGTCATCTCAATTGCTACGTCAAGGAGAACATTTGCCCCTGCAATAAGATCCTTATCCGGCGTAAACTCTTTTGGGTTATGGCTGATACCATTAATACTTGGTACAAATATCATTGCAGTTGGGCACATTCTGGCAATCATCTGAGCATCCTGGCCGGCACCGGAAGTTATCCTGCGAGACGTAAAGCCGCGTTTTTCTGCTGCCTGCTCAACCAGTTTAACAATTGCCTCATCAAACTTAACGGGCTCGAAGCGTACCAGACGCTCTGCCGCGATTCCAACCTTATCTGTTTTCTCAAGTTCTTTTAAATAGTTGGCAAATACTTTCTCTTCTTCTTTTAATTTATCCTCATTGGGGTTTCTCATATCAACTGTTAATACAGCTTTTGATGGGATTACGTTTATCG
The DNA here is from genome assembly GCA_012522255.1 of Clostridiales bacterium. Lineage (GTDB taxonomy): Bacteria > Bacillota > Clostridia > Lutisporales > Lutisporaceae > JAAYKT01. The sequence continues at coordinate 3,966 of JAAYKT010000227.1, read as the reverse complement.
CATTAGGTTCAAATTCAATACATCCTACAGTCGCTACTGTTGTTGCATTTGAATTATCACAACGATCTCTTAGAAAAACAATTACCTTTGCTGCTGCCAAGCCTGCATCAATTCTCTGAGCTATTGGTGTTGTTCCGGCATGGTTTGCAGCACCCTCAACAGTTATCTGCTGCCAGGAAATTCCCTGCAGATTCTCCACTGCACCGATCTGAAATCCCTCAACATCCAGAATTGGTCCCTGCTCTATATGTAACTCAACATAAGCATATGGCTTGAGAAAACCCGGTTCTGCAGTACCCTCATACCCGATTCTTTTTAATTCTTCGCCAAGAATTGTTCCGTCTGTCCCGATTGTAGTAAGCGCATCTTCCACTGAAAGTCCCCCGGCATATACAAGAGAGCCCATCATATCCGGTGCATAACGAACACCTTCCTCATTTGTAAAAGCTCCTACTGCAATAGGTCTTTTTGGCACATAACCGGCTTCTTTTAATGCCTTAATTACCTCAATTCCCGCAAGTACGCCATAACAACCATCATACTGACCGGCATTAATAACAGTATCAATATGAGACCCCAACATAAAAGGAGCTTCATTCTTATTCATCGGTGTTTCCCATATACCAAATATATTTCCGATTCGGTCTACAACCACCTTTAGATCTGCATCTTTCATCCATTCAACAACTGCATCTCTTCCGGCCTTATCTGCATCAGAAGCCGCCAGTCTTGTTCTTTTTCCTTCTTCATCCTTTCCGATAGCACCTAAAGCATTAATTTTTTCAATCAAACGGTTTCCGTTAATTGATAACATGATATTTCTTTTCCTCCTGTTAAATTATCATTTCAGCTTACACAGTATAGCAATTAACTTATATCTATTCTATCAATAAAAGATTTGTTTTTGTCACACTGTTCATGCGGTAAAATATAACTTGCCGCACACTAATACCGTGAATGAATAGTATGTCTAAATATGAATTATAAAGAATCATCTTATGCACAAAAAAGATGTTTTATATGACAGTACCCCCGTCAGACCGTCCCTATTTTTCATACCTTTACTTTCCATTCCCAACCAAGCCTCTTAACCACCTTAATATATCGTCGGCGATACCCTGGTTTTTCACGTTTTCTTTAAGATGCATAGTTTGCATCTGCTTTGAGAATGTATTTGTTACTTAAAAACAAGACCATTTTCATCTGCCCATTCCTCAAAGATTTGAATGTAAACATCTCCGCAGGCATCTATAAAATCATCATATAAATTCAATTCGTGAAGCTTATCTAGGTATGCATCCATATATTCATCTCGTCTTAATATGTTAAACAATTGCTTCCTGGTTTCCTTATCTTCCACACATTCTTTTACATAAAAACGCATGATGTCTTTATGGTCGATTTCCTTATAGGACGGAAGTCTGAAATTATTAATGTCATTTTTAGGGATCAACTTATCAAAAGACATTTCTTTCCGTTCAATTTGAGAATATGGATAATAATCAAATTGATTTGTATCTTTATGATAAAAAATAATACATCCCTCTTTTATTGCCAACATCAAATCAATAATCGTGCTCATTTGTCTCTCCTATCTATAAATTTTTCATAGGCTACCACAGTTTTTTCCTTACCTTGTGTGTTTGTGCTAATCCAAATATGGGCCGCCATATTAATTAAAAGCTGTGCCACCTGATAATATAATACTCTTTGAAAGACAACTTTTAAAGGGAGATATGAGGTGATAAAGTTGGAATGTAATAACTATCTATTTCCCAATATTTTTGGCATTATCAAATATTTCATTTAGGTTAGCCATGCAGATTCGCGCATGCCAGTACCCCCGTCCTCCTGTCACGTCCCCCTGTCACTGTCATATTTAAACATGTATTAACCTTGGCCGTTTACGCCAATCACTAAGCTCGGGCTCCCAATAGCCAGCCCACTTCTTCATTTCATCATATTCGGGGTTGCCGGGATTCAACATAATTTGATGAAAGTCCATAAAGCCTCCCACGCCGCCTACATCCTCAGGCGGCGTTTGCCCGCTGGCCTCAAGCAAATAGGGGGATTCCTTATCATAGTCGGGATACACCTGTAAAAGCTCAATATTGTGCTGCCAGTAATCACCCATATCATAGGTATAGATCATCTGCTTATAATCCGGCATAAATTCTGACAGGGTGAGTTTATTCATTAAAGTGGCGTTTTCATCGTATTCCAAATCTTCCTCAAAGGGAACAAGCCGAACAATGGGCATGCCGAAACCATCCTCTATAACAAAGTCATATAGATGGTAATTTTTCCAGCCAAAGATGGATTGCAACACCACGTGTAGTTTTGCAAATTCCATGTTTGCTGGCACAATAATTTTTCTGGTAGCTTTATATAGATCCAAATCAAGGGTAATTAACAACTCAAAAGCGCGGTATTTATAAGTTTGCTTGCCTGTAAGTTTGGAAAGCTCATTAAACATGGCATTGTAAGGGTAAAACCCCTCACTATAATTTCCAGAGAAACCTATAAATCTGCGGTTTGCGGCTGCCCCAATTGTATCGTCAAACACCTTGTCAACGCCATTATATACCCTTCCCACATAAAAGGCGCAATCATGCCCTGCCTTAGTTACCCAAGCAGCAGCCTGTCTATTTCGGTTCCGTATAAATTCCACCTCACCCGCCCGTTGCAAATACTCCTCAACTATCCCAGGATTTAAATTCATCAATAACAATGTGTTTGAAATAGCCGTCTTTATCATTTCTGCCACATTCTTAAGATCTTTTCGTTTAACTTGATAAATCGCGACGACGAAACGAGTTCCATTATTTACAAGAACAAGCATATCTTCCGCTCTACGATTGTCCCACACTTTAGTCCAATTTGCCGTCCAGGAAAACAAGGGATCCACGACTTCATGCAGCAGTGAAAGATCATCCCCCATCACATCCGCCAATTTTTTAGTAAGTGCAATTTGCATATTTTTCACTTCCTTTTTTGAAATATTTATCGATCAAGAATCATCACTTCTCTTTCTTGCTCCGTGTATTTGTATTAATCTAAATATGGCCCACCATATTAATTAAAAACTGTACCTCCTGATAATATAATACCCTTTTAAAGGTTGATTTTAAAGGGAGACATAGGTGATAAAGAATATTTCCACACATCCACTTTTCCACCCTTGACTTCAATACTACCGCCTCAAGGTAATATACTTGACATTTGACATCTACCTTTTTTACTTTAGAAATTACTTTTGTTTAGGCTATTTCATTTTAATGGATAGCAAGGCTATATTCTATTACTAATATCCATGATCAACATGTTCCCATTGACCATACTTGGCCGTACCAAAATCCACATCCAATTATCATATGTACTGTTAGGGTTGAGTGAACCGTCACCCCCAGATGAATCTACATTATTAACCTCATAGTTGAGTTAAGCAATGTTATGATAGCAGAAATCGCAAGCCATCATGATTTGGATCTGGTTTTAATTCCTTCAATTGATTAAAAACTCCCAGATATGTCCCAAATTCTTTTTCATCTAAAGAATATTCCTTGACCAGTTCTTTCCAAACATCATTAAATGTAATGATTTCCAACAATTCCTTAAATATCATAAAGCCACCCCTTCAAAAACCCGATAGTGATTTTCTTATTTTCAATCAGTAATATTATGCTATGGTATGTAAAGCAAGACTGAGAGCACATGACAAACACTACCGCCCATTACAAACAAATGCCATAATGCATGACCATAGCGAATGTTTTTCCTTATATAAAAATAGCAACCACCGGTGTATAATATACCTCCTGTAACTAACAGGACAACCTCTCGTATTATAAAGTAGTAGTGTTTTTAGTCCCTCTCCAAGGACTTAATGCTATAATTTTCACAGACGCTGTGGATTAGTGGACAACCCCTAACGCTTGACGTTTTCTGAAAGGCAATAACCACAGC
>JAAYKT010000226.1 GCA_012522255.1 Clostridiales bacterium | reverse complement strand
CATATGGGAGGAGGTGATAGATGTTAACAAATTATTATTTGCAATACTAAACGAGACCCCCCACTTTGTAAAACTTAATGCAACTGCCCATGTGACCACTGGTTGCGTTTAACTTGTCAATTGAGTATCAGGCTAAAACTAAATATACCCATAGTTCTTTTATTGTAATTTGAATATTCTTCCTGTATAATTACAAGTAATTACAAAAAAAAATTAAGGAGGGGTATATATGTCAATAAAAGAGGTTTTTAATAAAGCTAAAAGAGAAAAAAGAAGAGCCAGAGCAGTTGAAACCGCTCGAAAGGTCGGAACAGGTGTTGGCATAGGTGCTGCATTCGGCAGCCTTTTCGGAATTCTATTTGCACCTAAGTCAGGTAAGGAAACAAGGAAAGACATTGCAGATTCTGCAAAATCATCTGTAGAAAATATTAAAGAAGGCGCCGGTGAATTAGGAGAGAAATTTTCTAAAGCCATCGAAGAAAGCAAAGAAAAGATAGCTAACCTAAAAAAAGTTAAAGAAGTGCAAGAACAGGCAGTTGCGACGGATGATGAGCACTGTGAAGGATGTAAAGATCCAGAAGAAAACGAGAGCACCGAAGACTAATTTATATGAAAAGAGGTGTAAGCCATGATTTCCTATAAAGATTTAGGATTACTTATACTTTTTTTAATTTTTTCCGGAGTAGGGGTCTACACATTTATTATGCTAATTAATCTTAATGGTATATTAAAAAAAGTAAAAGAATTATTGGAAAAGAACATGTCCAATATCGAAAAAACATTGGATAAGCTTCCTTCAATAGCCAATAGTATTGATGATGTGGCTGCCGATGTTAAAACAGGTGTAAGTAAGGTCAGCGAGGCTGTGGAAATAGTGGGTGATACCGTTTCTGAAACTGTATTGTCAGTCAGCGACGGTGCCTTTGAAGCAGTAGAATATTTGAAAGTAATTGCGGAAGTTATAAAAATATTTATGAAAACATTTATGAAAAAATAATAATAGGGCCGATTACCGGCCCTATTATTATTTTAAGAAAGAAAAAGTGTTAAGTGGTAAATCTACAGTTTACCAAAAGCATCAGCTATATATTCATTGTCTATCATTTCAATTTTACCTTTATCACATGCTTCGGCTATTTTAGGATCTATAGGCATCTTGGCCAATACTTCCAACCCAAGTTCTGAAGCTATATTTTCAATATGACTGTCGCCAAACAGCTTTATCTCTTTACCGCAATCGGGACATTTCACGTAGCTCATATTTTCAACGATGCCTAAAACCGGAATCCCCATTGATACTGCCATATTATATGCTTTGCGTACAATTAAATGTACCAAATCCTGTGGTGAGGATACTACCACAACTCCATCCAAAGGTATGGATTGAAAAACAGTCAGTGGAACATCACCTGTTCCCGGTGGCATATCAATAAAAAGATAATCCAATTCTCCCCAGATTACATCAGCCCAAAATTGTTTAACAACATTCGATATTAACGGTCCTCTCCAGATTACCGGTGAATCGGTGTTCTCCAATAACAGGTTTACAGACATGACTTTTATACCTCCACCGGTAAGCTCAGGATATATTCCTTCTTTGTCTCCAAAAGCTTTTTTATCAATACCAAACATTTTTGGAATTGACGGTCCGGTTATATCCGCATCTAAAACCCCTACTTTGTAACCCTGTTTTGCGGCGTGTACTGCTAACATTGAAGTTACCAAAGATTTGCCCACTCCGCCTTTACCGCTTACTACACCTATTACTTTTTTTATTATATTTCCTTTATGGGTTTCTACGCGAAAATCTTCCAATTTGGTTGGCGCCTGCTCTTCGCTCCCACAACCGCTGCAATCACTGCCTTCACCACATTTAATGGTTTCGCAATCACAACTGTTATTATTCATTTTACCATCTCCTGTATAGTATTATTTTTAATGCATTCATCACAATCAATACAAATTCTGAATATATCACAAGTACTGCATATTTCAGATTTATCACTGACAACCAAACAATATGTTTTTTCTTCTTTCCAACAAGGTTTATATTCGTTGACTGCCACAAGGCCGCCCTTTTTGGCACCGCCTTTACAATCCCTCTTATACCAACAAGGATACATTGAAATAATCTGCTTGGCGCCTGCTATATTTAACCCCTTTTCATCCATCAGATGCTTTATAAATTTCAGCCTTTTTAAATCGTTGTTAGTATATTTTCTTTGATAATCTCGCCTATCCGGCTTTATAAGGCTGTTTCTTTCCCAAACCCTCAATGTTTCCGGATGTTCACCCAAAAGCCGGGCAACAGTTCCTATTGTATAAACACCTGTATCTTCATCAAACATAGCAATCGTCTCCTAAAGGTTCTATATCATCTGCCTTATCTTATCCCTATAATCCGTTATCGTTGAAATACCGGAAACTTCTCCGGCCTCTTTGGTCAATGCTATAATATCTGTCCTGTCTATCTTATCAAGAGCAAACTTCCTGTTCAAAGCCATCATTTGTTGCAAACCTACACAAACCCTATTTACATAGGTATAAACGGCAATTGTCCCCGGCGAAATATTGTCAGTTTTTTCACCGTAGACTTCTCTTAGTTTTCTGACATCCCTAAAAATTTCACCTATAGTATTCCCGTATTTTTGCAAATCCTTCGGAACTTTTCCTTCCTTTACAAGTTCCCCTACTTTCTTACCGGACATTGCAGCAGACATAGCCGATCTGCCCAAAGCAATCAAAGACACATAGGGTGCTCCCAAAGAAAGCCCTTTAAATACAGTATCCTCCATTACAAATCCGCCTGCTACGGCTATCTTTGGTAAAAAGTATCCTTTTGACTTCATTTCGCTTAAAATATCGTATAGAATACTTTCCATATAAACGGTAGGCCAGCTCCATTCATTCATCATCTTACAAGGGCTATTGCCGCTACCGCCGCCGGCGCCGTCAAAGGTAACCAAATCTATTTTGTTTGCAGAAGCAATCTTCAGAACCCTAATCAGATCCGCAGGGTCAAAAGCAGCCATTTTAAAGAAAATTCGTTTTATACCTAATTTTCTTAAGTGGGCTATCCTCTCAGTCAATTTATCTTCATCCCACATCGGCAACTTCCCGATTTTTTGAAAATGCGGTCCTATGCCCTTTTTATGTTTTTCTGCCACTTCCGGATCAGATGGGTCAGGATATATCAGGTATCCTTTTTTTTGGAGGCTTAAAGCCTTTTCCAATTCATATACAAAACCCATACCTTGTATACCCTTAGCTGCCTGTCCGAATTTTAGTTCTACTGTTGTCAACCCCAGTTTTTCTATGGCATAATCAGCAACATGCAAATACTCATCATCAACATTAGCCTGAAAAACTATATCACCATAACCATGATAGTACTCTCTGAAAGCATTTATCATTTTAGCCAAAAATGGCGAATTTGAAACCTTTCCATCCGTAATCTCCAATTCCGGATCCTTGCCGACGGCATCTTCACCTATAACCGCCATTACCCCGGAAACTGCGGCACCTGCATAATAGTCCTGCCAATTCAATTTTGCCATAGCAGGAAATATAAAAGGCGCCTTTAATTTAATTGGGTATTCTTCCCCAATAGTAGTTGTAACATCGACATTAGGAAAAGTGGCTTTATATGTATCCGCCTCAATACCATGCGCCCCAAAGACCCTGCCATTGATGTTAAAATGTGAAAAATCCACAGGATAATTCTTTTCCGATGCAAACTGGCTTTTGTCGGCACCCACAGGATAAATCGCCTCTTCACCCCGTACCGCTGAATAACCTATTTCACAGGTTCCTAAACATTCTGCTGTACAAACGGAACACATTCCCGAAAAGGGAGATAGGGTATCGGGAGTCCTCATTTTGGTATTTGTGACAGTGCTACCCAAACATGGACTATAAGACATGTCAAACACTCCTTTGAAATTAATCTTTACTTTAAATAATATTTAATATAAGTAGTATAAGACTTTACTCAT
>JAAYKT010000225.1 GCA_012522255.1 Clostridiales bacterium | reverse complement strand
CCCATGCATACTGCCTATAAAAACCTGGGCTTTGCTATCAAGAATTATCCCAATGCGTATCAGCAATATCAAAATGAGGTCACGCTGCCACTCCATACTCTATTAAGCGATGAAGATGTGGTCTATATATGTGATAGTTTGAAGAGTTCTATTGCTGAGCTGAGGAAAACAGGATAAGAGGGATTTTGACAGGTTGGGTATATAAAACAACAGAATTGTTATAGAAAGGAGACTTAGATGCGACCTCAAATATTAACAAGACAAGATTTTACAAGATATTTGCCTCAATTTATTGAGCTTTATGGTAATTGTTTTTCTGGACCAATTAATGAGCAATATTTCATATGGAGATATTTCGAATGTGGAAAAGATTTATTAATTTCAATTATTATTGACAAAGGAAAAGTAGTTTCTTTTTATGCTGCTTCCCCTTGGCAATTAGTTAATAAAAATGAAACTACAAAAAGTGCAGTTGCTCTAAATACTATGACACATCCAGATTATTCGGGAAGAGGACTCTTTCCGATGCTTGCACGCTATCTATATAATTACATGAGAACTTTAGGGTATGAACAAGTCATACTTTTCCCGAATCATCTTTCTAATAAAACAGCTACAAAGAAGCTGGGTGCCCAGACAATTTATGAAATACCTTCTTTGGAACTGAACGTTGAGGAGTATATTGTTGAGAATATAGATTTGCTGCCTACTGATAATGAGTTCGATTTAATTTATGAAGATGCAAGATTCTTACGCGAAGGAAGAGCGCACGTTTTAAAGGATAGTGGGTATCTTAGATGGAGGTATTACCAAAATCCCATGAATGAATATATAAATTTCGTGATTAATAATAATGGCAAGGCAGATGGTTATGTTGTATGTAAGGAATATGAAGATAAATTAAATATTGTGGATATTGGTTTTTTGAACATAATTCAGGCCGATAACTTGATATACAATGCCATTGTATATGCAAAAAAAACACATAAAAAGTATGCAACCATCTGGGCACCAATTAATACAGAGTTCCATTTGTTGCTAGAATCCATGAAGTTTAAAAATAATTATCCAATCCAATATTTTTCGATTGTACATCTATCGGATGAAGATAGTTTTAAAGAGTTAAATCACTATAATAATTGGTTCGTACAGCTTGGTGATAATTGTAGTGTTTATTAACCATATGATGATGTAAAGGACTATCATGAAAACCATAATGATTATAGGTGCAGGTTTCCTGCAAACCCCAGTAATTAAAAAAGCAAAAGAGTTAGGTTATAGAACTATCAGTGTTGATAGAGATGAAAATGCAGAGGGGTTTATCCACTCTGATTTTTATAAAGCAATAGATATTGTTGATCAGGAAGCTTGTCTTGAATATGCAAAAAGAATGAAAATCGATGGGGTTTTAACCGCTGCCACTGATTTTGGTGTAATGACTGCCAGTTACATAGCAAAGGAACTTAATTTGCCAGGATTAAACTATGAGACTGCTCAACATGTAAAAAACAAATATGAGGTTAGGCATATTTTATCCGAGAATAGAATTGACGATGTCTCCCAATATTATGAAATCGATAATATAGATCAATTGGACGGGATAAAAGATTCTATTCGTTTCCCCGTAATGGTTAAACCATGTGACGGTTCTGGGAGCAAGGGTGCCAGCAGAGTTGATGATATTGGTGATTTAAAGTCAGCTTCAAGTAAGGCAATCGAAGCTTCATTAATAGGCAAAGCTTTGATAGAAGATTTTATAGAAGGCAGTGAATATGGTGTTGAATCCTTTTTTTTAAATGGTGAAATTTATGTACTGGGAATAATGAAAAAAATAATGACTGAGCCACCGATTTATGCTGAACTTGGTCATGCAATGCCCAGCGGTTTAACAAATGAACTAAAAAAAAGAATAACTGAAATAACAAAGTTGGCAATAAAAGCCCTTGGAATTAACCATGG
>JAAYKT010000224.1 GCA_012522255.1 Clostridiales bacterium | reverse complement strand
TGTTTCACATTTGCAATGATTGCATTTATGTCATGACAGGGGGATATGGGAGTTATTATATAAACCAATTTGTTGAAAGGAATTATGGTTTATATTTGCTTCCGAAGATTTTGAAAAAGAATAATCCTGTCGTAAAAAATATTAAAGAAAACAACTTGACCGGTAATAGAACTTCCACACATGGGACCAATCGTTCCAATACCAGCTTTTTATCTGAACAGGATTTAAGTTCGATTTATAAAGAGCTAAATGTTGAAATAGATAGAGATATAGCTGCAGCAATAGGCATAGAGTTTGATGAAAGTGAATCAATTAAGAAAAAGATCAATTTAGTGAATAAAGATTCACTTGTTATTCGCCGTTCTATGTCATTGGATGATTTGTTAAATGTCTTGACCAAATTAAACACATTGGAAAATAAGCCGGATAACTTTGTTTTAAACTATCTTGTTTTAGCAAAGAAAAAGGGAATAAATAAAAGTGATTTAATAAATCAGCTCATAGAAGAATTTGCGCGAGGTGATTACAGAACATTTATTCTGGTCGGTGAAGACTATGAAAGGTACGTTTTGGATGCCGACAATTATCGGATAGTTAAGGAAGACGGTAATATTTTTCTGGAAAGCAAGACCCCTATAACTCTCGATGATATATTTAAAGAGGTGGCCGACCAAGGTTTACAACTATCAAAAGCTATGATAACCCGTTTATTAAAAAAATGGAAAATTGAAACCAGAGACCGGCAAGGTAATTCTGAACTTTATCCGAATACTATAATCAACGTTATTCAAGGTTTTATCGAATACGGTGAAGAAAAAAGGCCCTGTTATTTAATTAATGGTGATTGGTATGTTTTTGATGAGGTATATAAACAACTCCTTGATAAGGAATATCATGAACTATATAAACTGAAATTAGACCTTTCATCCCAACTCAAGAAATCATACCAGTTGGACAAGCCCGCAAAAAATGAAAATGCATACAACAAGTCTTTAAACAGTGAGAAAAATATCATAGTCTCACATACTGCACTTTACCAGAATGTGGAAATAGCTGATGCGATTTTCTGGGATACAACAACACTTTATCTTATGCATAACAAAGGCAAATTCGATGGCATTGGTGCGAGGGATTTGGTTAACCAAATGCTTACAGCCGCCGAATGTTTGCAAAATAATCGGATGATTAGCGGGTCGACATTTATGTCAGAGTATTATAAGGCCATTTGTAAAAGGCACAAAAGGAAGGAAATATCCCAAGCAAGCGAGGATGAATTCATCAGTATATTTAATAATAAAAAGATATGTTTTATTGCTGGCTATTTGGAGGGCTATAAAAAGAATTCTCAATCTACTTATGCAAAATATCTGACCATTGAAGCAAATAAGAAACTGTCTGATAGGGGATATGACTTCATACCAATGGGTATCTCATTAAAGATATAAATGGTTTAGCATCAGCCTGATTAATAGGGATATTACAGCCTTTAGAAGAGGGTATATCAAGATAGATTTATGTTATCGATTAAGGAAGAGGGTTTTGAGTAATAAAAATGTTGACCTTTCGGAGGATATATCTATGACTGGTAAAAACAAAAACATTCTTATCACCGGCGCGGCCGGCTTCATCGGCTTTCATCTGGCGAAGAGGCTGCTGGAGGAAGGCTGTACTGTTATCGGTTTTGATAATCTCAATGATTATTATGAGGTGAGTTTGAAGGAAAGCCGCCGGGAGATCTTACAGGGTTATGATGGGTTTATCTTTGTCAAAGGGGATCTGGGCAATAAAGAAGATGTTGATGCGGTATTTAATGCCTATCATCCGGGGATAGTTGTGAATCTGGGGGCCCAGGCGGGGGTCAGATACAGTATCGAAAATCCGGCAGCCTACATTCAGTCAAATATTGTAGGATTTTTTAATATCCTGGAGGCCTGCCGCCATAATGAGGTGGAGCATCTGGTCTATGCGTCCTCCAGTTCGGTTTATGGGGCCAATAAGAAGATCCCTTTTTCCACTGATGATAAGGTGGACAAGCCGGTGAGTTTGTACGCTGCCACGAAAAAGAGCAATGAGCTGATGGCTTACACCTACAGCCATTTATACGGGATACCGGCCACCGGTCTGCGCTTTTTTACGGTTTATGGTCCCTATGGGCGGCCG
>JAAYKT010000223.1 GCA_012522255.1 Clostridiales bacterium | reverse complement strand
GTCGAGGCAAGAATTGCCCTGCCAACTTCCTTAGTCCCTGTTAACGCAGCCTCTACTTTTGTATAACCTTCGCTGTGGTGCCTATATATATTTTCCAACACAACTATTGCGTTATCAACTAACATCCCTACACCTAATGCTAAACCTCCCAGCGATACTATGTTTATAGATACACCTGCGAAAAACATTAATACAAATGTGGATATTATTGATATTGGTATTGCTGTTGCTATAATAAATGTAGTACGCATATTTTTGAGAAATACAAATAGTATTAATACTGCAAGGAGACCGCCTATTACAGCGTTATTTGCCACACTGCTGATTGCTTTTTCTATAAAGTTCCCCTGGTCAAAAACTATATCAATATTTAAATCAGGATATTCCTTTTCAATTATACTTAATTCGTTTTTCACTGCCCTTGTAACACTGACAGTATTAGCATTGGTTTGTTTTTGAAGACTTAAGCTTATGCTGCTTTTGCCATTGGTCCTGCTGTATGAATCAACGGGCTTATTCGTATGTGCAACATCAGCAATGTCATGTAAATATAATACTATACCATTAGGCAAAGTCAGGGGTATATTCTTTATCTGTTCAATATTCTTGAATTCCCCAGTGCTCCTAACTAAAAGCTTTTTATCTGCATATTCTATTGCCCCACCCGGAAGGTTAAGGTTTTCCGTTTGCAAGACAGACATAATCTGATTTAAAGATATTCCATAACCGGCAGCTTTTTCGGGATCCACATTTACCTGTATTTCCTTTGTTCTTCCGCCTGTAACCCCTAAGGATGCTACACCCTCAAGCCTCTCTAATCTCGGCTTTATATATTCATCGCTAAACTGCTTTAATGTCATTTCATTGTGGTTATTAGTTATGCTGATATTTAATATGGGCATCATATTGGGATCCAGCTTCATTACCATTGGATTGTTTATATCATTGGGCAGATACCCTTTTATCATATCTACCTTTTCCCGCATCTGCAAAGTTGCAAAGTCCATATCGGTTCCGGAATTAAATTCTGCTATAATGATAGAATTTCCTTCACTGGAAATAGATTGGATTGATTTTATATTATTTACCGTTGCGATAGTGTTTTCTATAGGTTTAGTAAGAATTGTCTCAATTTCTTCAGGAGCCACACCAGAGTAGCTTGTCGATACAATAGCTATAGGTAAATTAATATTTGGCATCAAATCTACAGATATTTTTGAAAAAGATACACTGCCCAACACTAAGATTATAAGGACACACATCAAAACTGCTACCGGTCTTTTAACGGATATTTCATGTAATTTCATATCAGCACCTCTATTTATTGGAAATCATTATTTTTGAACCATCTTTTAAGAAATCCTGCCCTTTTACAACAATTAAGTCATCGGCAGTTATGCCGTCAATAATTTGGATTTCTTTATCGTTGTGAATTCCGGCAGCTATTTCAATCTTTGCAGCTTTATCATCCTTGATTACGAATACATATTTTTTTCCTTCCTCTTCTATAATCGAGGACAGCGGAGCTGTCAGGCAGTTTTCCACTCCTGCAGTGACTAACTTTACCTCAGCAAACATACCGCCTTTTACGGTATCAGGAGGATCATTTAAAGAGATTTTGACAAGATACGTTTGTTTCTGCACGTCTGCAGATGGGGCTGTTGCGGTTATAGTTCCTGACAACATTTCTTCTGAAATTGAGTTTATATAAACTTTTGCCGTATCGCTTGCATGAACCTTTCCTATAGTATCCTCACTTACATTGATATCAATTGTATAGGAAGAATCATCGATGATTACAAAGGCAACAGTTGCATTACTGATAAATTCTCCTGCCTTTATATTTTTAGCAGAGATGGTGC
>JAAYKT010000222.1 GCA_012522255.1 Clostridiales bacterium | reverse complement strand
TCCAAGAGTCTCAGCTATTTGTGAAAAGGGCATATCCGCATAAATACGAAGAATAACCACATTTTTATACTTTTCTGGTATCTCATTAATCTTTTCTTTTATAGTCTTCACCAATGCCTTTTTTAAAAGCATTTCCTCCGGGCTATTGAGATGGTCAGAATATAATACATTTACGACCAAATCGATATTTACAGAATCAATATCCTTTTTATTTTTCTTCAAGTGTTTATAAAAAACATTTTTCCCTATAGAAACTAACCAAGTAAATAAATGGCTTTGTCCCTTAAACTTCCGCAGAGATAAAAAAGCTTGATAAAAGGTTTCTTGTGTCAGCTCTTCGGCAAGTTCATCATTACCGCAAAACTTTACGAGAAAAGAAAATACTCTCGGAAAATAAGTTTTATATATTTCTTCGTATTGCTTCAACATATTTCCTCCCTCACTTTAGAAAATATTATATCATTTTTAAATAGATTGTATATAAAAAAATTTTTTAAATCCTTGTAACTTTTTTGTTCCAAAAAGTACTAACTTGAGAAACAAGTAATAAATCGGAGGTCGCAATGAGCTTTAATTTGATTGGAACCGGAATGTATGTGCCTGAAAAAATAGTTACAAACAGGGAGCTTTCACTGTTGGTTGATACATCAGATGAATGGATTTCCCAAAGAGTCGGTGTCTTGGAAAGGCATGTCTGTACTACCGAAACAGCAGCAGACCTTGGTTATAAAGCTGCAATTAATGCCCTAAAAAACTGCAATTGCAAGCTGGAAGATCTAAATTTGATCATAGCTGCAACTGTTAGTTGTGAGACTGTATCACCTTCTTTAGCCTGTATGATACAAAAAAAATTAGGCGCTACATGCACTGCTTATGATATAAATGCAGCCTGCTCCGGTTTTCTCTTTTTATTAGAAACCGCTGCAGGGTATTATGCAAGAAAAAAGGTGAATAAGGTCCTTATAGTAGGGGCCGAAAGGATGAGCCGCATCCTTGATTGGGATGACAGAGATACTTGCTGCATCTTTGGCGATGGCGCAGGTGCCGCTATTTTATCCACAGGCGAGAATTACCTGGACTCCACATTTACAGTTAAAGGTGGTGATGACATAATTAATATCCCGCAATTTTCCGGCAAATCACCCTTTTATGAAGGAGAAACTCAAGAACCTTATATTCAAATGAATGGCCAAGAAACTTTTAAATTCGCAGTGAATGCTATATGTGACGATATTACATTATTGATGGAGCGCAATAATTTGAAAGAAAATGACATTACATATGTAATAGCACACCAGGCAAATAAAAGAATAATTGACTATGCAGCCCGAAGATTAAAATTTGATGATGAAAAATTTTATATGAACATCGAGCGTTATGGCAATACCTCAAGTGCAAGCATCCCTATTGCCCTTGATGAATTAAACAGACAGGGAAAAATAAAAAAAGGTGACTTGTTAATTCTTACGGCATTTGGTGGAGGACTGGCAAATGCCTCATGCCTCCTAAAATGGTAATGGCTTAAAGAGCAAAATATATTATGCGAGGAGAGATTATAATGATATTTGAGAAAATAAAAAGTTTATTGGTAGAAAATCTGGATTGTGATGCTTCTGAGATAACCAAAGAAACTAAGTTTGATGATTTGGGGATTGATTCTCTGGATATCACTGAGCTTATCATGATCCTTGAGGATGAATTCAATATTGAGATTCCCATGGAAAATTCTATTAGAACAATCTCTGACTTGGTTAAAAAAGTCGAAGAATTAAATAAAAGTATCTGATACGCATGGTTTTCATCTAATGCATGCGAAAAAGGAAAGGTAAGTTTAAAAATGATTAAATCGTCTTTATGCAAAGATCTAAATATAAAATACCCCATTTTTCAAGGCGGGATGGCATGGATAGCCGACGGCAAATTAGCCGCCGCTGTATCTAATGCAGGTGGGTTGGGGATTATCTCGGCTATGAATGCCGATTCCGGATATATAAGTGAACAGATTGATATCGCCCGCAGCCTGACAAATGAGCCTTTTGGCGTAAATATAATGCTTATGAGCCGTTATGCAGGTGAAGTTGCGAAAATAATAGCCCAAAAAAAGGTCAATGTCGTTACAACAGGAGCGGGCAACCCTAAAAAATATATGCCCCTATTTAATGCATCCCACATTCCGGTAATCCCTGTGGTTGCTTCTACTGCTATGGCAAAAATCATGGAAAGATCAGGTGCCTACGCCGTCATAGCCGAAGGTCAGGAAGCAGGCGGCCATATTGGGGATTTGACCACAATGGCTTTGATTCCTCAAGTTTGCGATGCCGTGAATATACCTGTCATTGCGGCAGGAGGTATTGGTGATGGTCGAGGTATGGCAGCGGCTCTAATGCTTGGAGCCTGCGGTGTTCAACTGGGCACCGCTTTCCTTGTTGCCAAAGAATGCTCTGTTCATCCTAATTATAAGAAAATGATTTTAAAAGCCGGAGATATTTCTACGGTGGCAACAGGCATGCGTTTCGGCGGCAATACTTGCAGATGTCTCAAAAACAGCTTCAGCCGTGACTTCATCAAGGCCGAATATTCCCCCGATGCCACAGCCCAATCTGTTGCAAGCCACGGACTTAAGGCTTTTAAAAATGCTGCTGTTAATGGAGATGTAAAAGGCGGGAACTTCCTTGC
The DNA here is from genome assembly GCA_012522255.1 of Clostridiales bacterium. Classification (GTDB taxonomy): domain Bacteria; phylum Bacillota; class Clostridia; order Lutisporales; family Lutisporaceae; genus JAAYKT01. The sequence continues at coordinate 9,630 of JAAYKT010000222.1, read as the reverse complement.
CGGTCAAATCTCCGGCTTGATAAATCATGAAGCCACAGCAAAGGAAATAATTGATAACTTAATGGAGCATACGGTAGAACTATTGAAAGGAGCTAATAAATGGATAGAATAGCTTTCCTTTTCTCAGGTCAAGGCGCCCAGTACCCGGGAATGGGCAAAGATTTTTATAATAAAAATAGATATATTAAAGAGATTTTTGAAATGGCAGAAAAATATAGAACAGATACACTTTTTCAGTGCTTTGAAAGCGACAGTGCAGTTCTTAAAGAAACGGAAAACACTCAACCTTGTCTTTATCTTGCAGACCTGACAGCTGCCATTGCTTTAGAAAGATCCGCCATAAGACCGGATGCGGTTGCAGGTTTTTCTTTAGGTGAGATTCCCGCATTGGCTTTTGCCGGAGCTTTTTCTTACTTGGATGGATTCAAGATAGCTTGCAAACGTGGTGAACTCATGGGTGAAGCAAACAAGAAAGCCCCGGCCAATATGGTAGCTGTATTAAAATTGGAAAACAGCCAAATCGAGAGCATATGCAAAATATTTAAACATGTTTATCCTGTCAATTATAATTGCACCGGACAATTGGTGGTGGCCGGCCTAAAAGAAGAGTTAATATTATTTGAAAACCTCATTAAATCTGCCGGAGGGCGTACCTTAAAACTTAATGTAAGCGGTGGATTCCATTCGCCTTTTATGGACAGCGCCGCTTCCAAGTTCGGCAAGTTTTTAGAAAACATAAATATCAGCGAACCTGACCTCCCTGTTTACTCAAACTTTACTACATTAACCTATAGTTCAAATGTCAAGGAGCTGATGCAGAATCAAATAAACAATCCATTGAAATGGCAGCATCTTATAACAAATATGATAAAAGACGGGATAAATACTTTTGTAGAAGTGGGAGTGGGCAATACACTTCAAAAGTTAGTGACAAAGATCAGCCCTGATGCTAAATGTATATCCGTAGAAAATATGGACGGCGTTGCTTATGCCATAAAGGAGTTGAGGCAAATTGCTTAAGAAAAAGGTCGCTGTTATTACCGGCGGTTCCCGTGGCATAGGAAAGGAAATATGTAAAAAGTTTGCAGAAAATGGAGCGGATATAGCTCTGATTTATGCAGGTAATGTTGAAAAAGCCGAAGAAGTTGTGTCTTCTCTCTTACAGTACAAAGTTAAATCGAAGGCTTACCGCTGTAATATAGCTGATTTTGAAGAGACAACCAAAACCTTTTCACAAATTCTAAAAGACTTTTTAACAATAGATATTCTTGTTAATAATGCGGGTATTACGAGGGATAGGCTTGTTCTCAGTCTTACAGAAAAAGATTTTAATGATGTTATAGATGTGAATTTAAAAGGTGTTTACCATACCATTAAACAAGTTTATCCTGTTTTTATGAAAAAAAGAAGCGGAAAAATCATTAATTTGAGTTCTGTATCCGGACTTATAGGCAATCCGGGACAGGCAAATTATTCAGCTTCAAAAGCCGGAGTCATAGGGATTACAAAATCTGTTGCAAAAGAACTTGCTTCAAGAGGTGTATGCTGCAATGCCATAGCGCCGGGATTTATAAAAACAGATATGACAGAAAATTTTATAAATAATAAAACGATTATAGAATCAATACCTGCAAAAAGAGCAGGCTTTCCGGAGGAGGTAGCGGAATTGGCATTGTTTTTAGCCTCTGAAAAGTCCAACTATATAACCGGGGAGGTTATAAGGATTGATGGCGGCCTTGCAATGTAGGTTTTTAATGCAGCCTTAATATGTTTGTGGAGGTTTTTATGTTTAGAGTAGTCGTAACCGGTATAGGTGCGCTTACACCTATTGGAAATAATGTTTCAGAATTTTGGAATTCATTAAAAGATGGTAAAAATGGAATAGATACTATTACATATTTTGATGTATCAGAGTCAAAGTATAAATTAGCTGCGGAAATAAAAGATTTTAATCCCCTAAATATAATGGATAAATCAATGATGCGAAAAACTGATTTGTTTGTGCAATACGCCTTGTCTGCTGTAAGAGAAGCAATGAATGATAGCGGAATTAGAGAGTACATTGCAGATGAGGATTTGGGTGTATTTTTTGGATCGGGTATCGGAGGTTTCGATACTTTTTGCAGTGAACATGAAGCCATGTTAAAAGGGGGCTACCGCAAAGTTTCACCGCAGTTTATCCCAAAAATGATCTATAATATTGCTGCGGGTAATATTGCCATAAAATACAATGCAAAAGGGCCGAATATGGCTGTGTCCACCGCCTGTGCCACGAGTACGACAGCCATAGGTGAGGCATATAAAACAATCAAGCACGGCTATGCCAAAGCAATTATCTGCGGCGGCAGCGAGGCTGCAATAAACCCTTTAGCCGTAGCAGGGTTTGGTAATTCTCTTGCCTTAAGCCCTTCGCAGGATAAAAATGCCGCTTCCCTTCCTTTCGATAAGCGAAGGAATGGTTTTGTCCTTGGCGAAGGAGCAGGGGCTTTAATATTAGAAGAATATGAACATGCCATAAGAAGAAATGCTAAGATTTATGCGGAAGTATACGGATATGGTGCCACTTGTGATGCTTATCATGTCACCGCACCATCTCCCCTTCCGGTTGCCTGTTCTAAGGCTATTAAAGATGCAATGAACGGAATAACAGATATTGACGTTTCTTCAATATATTTTAATGCCCACGGGACAGGAACCCCCCTTAATGACAAGTCCGAAACTATTGCTATAAAGACTGTCTTTGGAGACAGATCAAACAGCTTAAATATAAGCTCTATTAAGTCTATGACAGGTCATATGTTAGGGGCAGCAGGAGCTGTGGAAGCCATTGCCGGAATAAAAGCATTAAATGAGTCAATTATTCCACCAACAATAAATCTTAATGTTCCCGACGAGGATTGCGATCTGGACTACACTCCAAATAAAGCAAAGAAAGCTGATATTAGTTTTGTGCTTTCAAATAGTTTGGGTTTTGGAGGACATAACGCGTGTATTTCATTTAAAAAAATCTAAAGTGAGAGGTGGCGAAGTTCTTTATGGATTTAAAAGAAATTAAGGAATTAATTCCGCACCGTGATTCCATGCTTTTAGTTGACAACCTATGTTTAATTGATGGTATTGCTTATGGTGAAAAAACAATTATAGGAAACGAGTGGTTTTTAAATGGCCATTTTCCGGGTAACCCAATAGTCCCCGGGGTTATTTTATGCGAAATATTAGGTCAAACTACAAGCATCCTATTACAAGGAAAAATCGATAAAGGCCTTATACCGTATTTCACCGGTTTGGATAAAGTTCGTTTTAAAAAACCGGTGTCCATAGGTGATACTATAAAGACCGAATGTCAAATTGTAAAGTCCAAAGAGCATTTTTATTGGGCTAAGGGTAAGGGCTATGTAAATGGAGAACTATGTGTTTCTGCTGAATTTTCAATAGCTATACCTCAGTCCTCCAAGATCCCTCATATTCGTTCGGTATGAGGAAGATACACAAAATCCCTCTGCCTCCAAAAAACAATACCGCTTATTGCGGTATGATTTTTTGGTGCGCCCAGAGGGATTTGAACCCCCGGCCAACAGATTCGAAGTCTGCGACTCTATCCAGCTGAGCTATGGGCGCATAAATAATAAAAATTCAGTCCAATAGGGGTCTGAATTCATTGTTGCTATTTATTTGGAGCGGGAGACGAGATTCGAACTCGCGACTTTCACCTTGGCAAGGTGACACTCTACCACTGAGTTACACCCGCAAATTTTTATTGTTAGGTTGGTGCGGGATAAGGGACTTGAACCCCCACGTCGAAGACACTAGATCCTAAGTCTAGCGCGTCTGCCAGTTCCGCCAATCCCGCATATTAAGTTATCAACTGTCTATAGTTAACTCAGCCATCCTATCAAACAAATTGGCTGTGGTGGCTGGATTCGAACCAACGGAATGCCAGAGTCAAAGTCTGGTGCCTTACCTCTTGGCTACACCCCAGCATCGCAGAAAAATGGGGTGGATAATCGGAGTTGAACCGACGGCCTCCAGAGCCACAATCTGGCGCTCTAACCAACTGAGCTATATCCACCATAATGGTGCGCCTGAAGGGAGTCGAACCCCTGGCTCACGGATTAGAAGTCCGTTGCTCTATCCAACTGAGCTACAGGCGCATGTTTGGAGCGGGTGAAGAGAATCGAACTCTCGCGATCAGCTTGGAAGGCTGACGTTCTACCATTGAACTACACCCGCTTTTCTATTCTCACCGACAATTATAAATTATAGCATCTGTTTAGTTGACTGTCAATATAAAAAATTTTTGTATGCATGGGCGGGCGCAGTATTCAGGCCTTATATCCATAATAAAATCAAGAGGATATTATTGCAATAAATCTTCATTATTATTTGCAATTAATGAGAAATTATCAGGATCTTATATGCGTATATACTTATAGTATACGAAGATCCTTCGCTGCGCTCAGGATGACATTTTAGAAAAATAAAAAGCCCCCTATACAGTTAAGCATAAGGGGTTTTTATATCTTTTATATTAATTTGCTTTTGGAATTTCTTTGTCTTTATCCTTACCGAATATAATCGGATATCCTTCTACTGCAAGCACTATTGCCAGGATAAACAGCAATACTGGGAATATAACCAAAATGTAATTGCCTTTTGCCAAATTACCCTGAATCAACAGTACCAAAGCGCTAAGGGTTACAGCTAACATAAATATCATTGGAAGTGTAAGCATATGGTAGTTCTTCCCGGACTTTTTGAGCCATACAGCTATTGCCAACAAGGATAATGATGCCAAAAGCTGGTTGGCCGAACCGAATATAGGCCATATTCTTGCAAATCCGCCTACTGCCAGCCATCCTCCGATAATAACCGTTATACCTGTAGAAACATACATGTTTGTAAGAGGATTTTGTTTTTCCTTTTCAGGATTGTCAAAGAACTCCTGGAATATGAATCTTGCGAGCCTTGTTGCAGTATCCAAACTTGTCAATGCAAATGCAGAAACAGCAAGTGCGGCAAATGATTTACCTATATGGAACGGAATACCGATTTTCGTCATAAAGGAACCAACCCCACTGGAGAATACGTTTGCCGGTCCGCCTTTTAGCAGTTCTGTTAATTCTCCGCCGGAGATATAAGCCGCCGTAATGAGGGCAACAACAGCCAAAACGCCTTCAATTAGCATTGAACCAAAGCCTATGAGCTTTGTATCGCCTTCATTTTCAACTTGTTTGGAAGTAGTTCCGGATCCGACCAAGGAGTGGAAACCGGATATAGCACCGCAAGCTACGGTTACAAACAACATCGGGAACAAATACTGTCCGTTTACATTAAAAGCTGTAACTGCGGGCAATTGAATGGATGGATTGTCGATTACTATACCTATTACAGCCCCGGCTATCATAGCGTATAGTAAGAATGAGTTAAGATAGTCTCTCGGTTGTAATAAGATCCAAACAGGTGCCGTAGAAGCCACAAAAATATAAACACACATAATTGCTATCCAAGCATTTACTGATAAAGTCATTGGGAACAAAGTACCTAAATAAACGCAAAAGAATAAAATTGCTACTCCAATTATTGTTCCGATTTTTAGTGAAACGCCTTTCCTATAAACCAAAATACCGAATGCAACCGCCAAGAAAATAAACATTACAGATGAAGATGCCGCTGCCGGTACTGTGGCAAATGTGCTTGCTACGATATTGGTAAATGCCGCAACAACTAATATTAGTGTCAACCAGGCAAATATCGAGAACAGCATCATGCCTTTTTTACCCATATTGGCATGAATTATTTCTCCGATTGATTTACCTTTATGTCTGACGGATGCATATAAAGAACCATAGTCATGAACACCGCCGACAAATATACTACCTACAACTACCCAAAGTAACACAGGTACCCAGCCAAAAATAGCTGCCTGTATGGGGCCGTTTATCGGGCCTGCACCGGCAATAGATGCAAAGTGGTGACCCAAAAGAACGGATTTGCTTGTTGGGACATAGTCAATCCCATCATTCATTTCGTGAGCAGGTGTTTTTCTTGTAGGATCAACGCCCCATTCCTTTGTAAGCCATGCACCGTACGTAATATAAGCTAAAGCAAAGATGATAATACTTCCTCCAATTAATACTAAAGAACTCATAAATAGACCTCCTTTTTTAAATATAATTTCATTTACAAGTCTTATTGGAGTTACAGATTATAGAGTGATATTACCTCCTTTCCAGCTTTGTTACAAGAGACTAAACCTGATCTAAGAGATACCAACACAAGTCTCACCTCAGCCCATCCCTTGTATCCGAATGCGAAGCTTTTATTGTATCTAAACTTCGAAACTGATTTTTTTATATGTTCTAAATCCCACTCTGAAACATTGTCTGCCACTATTACACCTGTTACGATGCTTGACATATGTTCCCTGGAAGGATTTATAACCGTCTTAATAGATTTTATTAAATTATCCATAAAATTATTATAATCATTGTTGTCAAAATTTTTATAGTGCTTCATTAACACATGCTCATTATTTTCAAATGCATAGATAACGGCCTTTTTTACCAAAAGATATTTCTCATTTCGCATAAAAAATTTCGCATAAAGATCATAATTAAGGTCGTTTATTTCATGATTTTTATAAATATCAAAATTGTTTATCAGTTTACATTCAATCTTATCAATGTATTCTGCTAATTCCATTCTCATAAGCCCCTTATAAATATGCGCAATATCCCTCTATAGTCTAATACTATCACCACCTCAAATTATTTTCAATACTTATCTGTAATTATTGACTCTTGTCAATAACTTAAATATAATTTAATACAGTAAGAGTTTTAGAAAAGAGGTACAGCCATGAACAAGGAAATGTTTTCTAACATTATGAAAAATATTAAACTATTTATACAGGGGGCTACGGATTTTGACAGAAAGTCCAAAGCCTTGCTAATCAAAGAATCCCACAATGAGATGGATGAATTTCTGCTCCTTTGTTTCGGCGATCTTTTGGGCATCCCTATTCCAACGAGCTATTATACATTGGAATTGCTCCCATTGATTGCAGAAGACCTAAAAGGGTGGCATAACAGGATGTCCGGCAGGCTCAGTGTGTGGCAGGAAAAATGGGCAGATTATGGTTTTGATGCATAATATACCACCTGTGCCTGTATATTTATTTATGGGAAATTTTTAGTACGATAGGAGGATAAAATTGATTACTTTTATTGGCGGTAAGGGTGGTGTGGGCAAAACCACATGCAGCGCGGCTTATGCTTTAAAATGTGCCAAAAGCGGACTGAGGACATTGCTTATTTCTACAGATCCGGCGCATTCCACATCGGATATTTTTGAAACGGAAATAAAAGATGAGATAACCAACATTTTGCCTAATTTGGATGCTCTGGAGATAAGCGCCCAAAAAGAAAGCAACGCATATATGGACAGAGTGCGGATCAGTCTGAAAAACGTTGTAAGCCCGGTTATAATAGAGCAAATAGAAAAGCAGATAGATGCTGCAGCTATTTCCCCGGGCACGGAGGAAGCCGCTCTTTTTGATAAAATGATCGAAATAATCACTGAAAGAAACCCGGATTACGACAGGATTATTTTTGACACGGCTCCTACAGGTCACACCTTGAGGCTTCTGAGCCTGCCTGAACTGTTGGGTTCATGGCTTAATGCCCTGATGACCAAAAGGAAAAAGTCCATTGCTCTTATGTCTATGGCCAATCACAGCGGCCACGCAGAAAGAGAAGAGATAGAAAAGGACCCAGTCATGCAAATCCTAAAACAGCGATTTGATAAGATCGAAAGGGCAAGGAAAATTATGACTGACAACAAGAAGCTTTCCTTTGTATTTGTGACCAATGCAGAGAAACTGATTATAGACGAGACTGTCAAGGCAGTTAATACCCTTGAAAAGTACGATATTTATGTAAGCGAAATAATTGTCAACAAAATTTTGCCGGATAATATGACGGATGAATTTTGGGCAAATAAAAAGGAACAGGAACAAAAATATTTGGATATTATAAAGGAAAGTTTTAAAAATAAAAAAATCTTCCTGCTTCCGCTGCTGCAAGAAGATATGAAAGCCAATAGTATTGGGCTTATGGCCGATAAAATGATTGAAATGCAGTAATATTGATTGAAACGAACATCATTGTATTTAATGCTAATTATGCCGGATTACCTGAAACCTCTCTATTTCATAGTTTTCAGTTTCTCTTATTCCGGCTTTTCTTAATGCTATGCTCAGTTGTTCTTCTATCGTATTTACTCCCTCCAAATTAGGTAAAAGCAGGCCTGTTCTATAACCTTTTCTCACAATGACACCGTAGTTTTTGGGGTCCAACAGGTCTTTTGTATAGATTTTTTCCGCTTCGCCTAATACATCTACGGAATACACAAGTTGATCAAGTTCGTGTTCTTCCACAGGAGCAAATCTCGGATCATTTAGTCCCGCAGAGACGGCATTTTGCATAATCTCATGGGCTATGCTTTTTGTGGTCGGCTTTATAGTGCCGATGCAACCCCTCAGCTCTCCATTTTTCTTGAGAGATACAAAGACCCCTGCTCTTTCTTCTAAAAGTTCTTTAGACAAATCATGAGGGATTTTTGTTTCTTTATTGTGCTTCACCTTGTTTTCCAGTGTAAGTCTTGCAAGTTTAACATAGGAGTCCTCATTTTTACGCACATTGCTTATTCCGTCAGTTACTTTTTTTGTATGTTCAACCAAACGGCTTTCGGTTTCATCGCAATCAGACCATGTGATTTCTGCAACGCCGTATCCCACGCCAAAGGGCCCCTCATATGAATAGATTTCTCCTTTTAGATTGCATTTGTCAAAACAACCATACATAACAGCAAGGGATCTATAGGCACATTCCCCAGCTGCCTCAATGAACCCCTTCTCTGTGGATAGGAAAGATGAGACATCCCCTCGCCTCACTGTTTCCAATAAATATTCATCATATTCTTTTCCTCTCTCATTATAACCTGCAGGTGCACCATGAATAAGCCTATGAGAAAGGTCACCGCTGGCGATTATGACAACGTCTCTGTCGCCGGATTCAATGGCTCTCTTTATAGCTATACCTAATTTGTAATGGTCTTCAATTGGAAGCCCGCTGTATGTAATATGTATAAGGCTTACATTTTTATTGTCTATGCTTATAAAATGAAGGGGGACCATAGCACCGTGATCTAATTCAAAATCCGCCCTATAAGTTTTAGCCATTTCCCTTGTAAAAGGAATACAAAACACACCCTCTTTATCAGCTTCTTCCATTATTTTATCTGCAAGAGTTATGTCATTTTTGAATTTATATTTTAAAGTTGCTGCTCCAAATCTACCGAAGCTGCCTGTATGCGTGTCTTCCATGGCAAAACACATTGCATCACCGAACATGGGGCCGTGGGGTGTGATTACTATAACGGTATCAGGGTTTTGTGAGGCAATTTTTTTGCTTACCTTTTGCAATGAATTTATTGTATCTGAAACTTTTTGCGATTCTCTGCCACCGATTTCCTCTATCATTATCGGCGGGTGAGGAAGAAAGTAGGCTCCGACAATTTTTCCCATAAATAACACCTCCGTTTATTTAGAACTCAGAAGATTTCAGGCAC
>JAAYKT010000027.1 GCA_012522255.1 Clostridiales bacterium | reverse complement strand
CATACTAGTCATTTCTTTAATATAAACGTCACTTCGTTAATGTTTTGCATAGCCTTCAGGCAGACCGGCAAGCTTTTGGGTGGACATTAAAATCAAGCGGTGAAATCTATCTAAAAAAGTGCCCTCAGTTCGGTAAAATGACTATTAGGGCGGTGCAGCTTATTGTGAATTGTGTAATGGCCGGAAAGGCGAATAGGACATATTAAATGCCTTGCACCCCCATCGGCGATTTTGCACCATTCATGAACGCAATACCCTGTCTTATTATTTATTCGGTTGGGCCTTATTGCTTCAGCGCGGCTTGGGCGGCTGCCGGTGCCAAGGCCATATCTTAGTATTTCACATTATGGAACACTTCTATCAACTGCCAGAACCGTTTCGGTTCTGGTTTTTAGTATATCTAAATAGTTGGGAAATTCGCAATTACTGAAAAAATTATGAAACATATACAAATCTAATTCTAACGCATTATTGCCAACAAAAGTATCGGATAAAATAAACTCACCTATGTTTTCATTATAAGCGAGTCCACCATTTATATAGTATTGAAACTCCGAATAACTCTTTATCGCAAGAAAAAGGTTAGCAACAGATAAATGTAAATTTTGATGAAGCTTAGGGCGCGGCACACCTATAGGTATATCTGAATCATCAAGTTGATACATTTTTCTTGGAACTGCTCCAAAAAATAATTTTATGTTGTTGGAATAAAGCATATCATTACTCTTTGAAGTAGCGGGAATAGCAATTCTTACAGGGTATTCTTGAAAGCATTTAGGTATGTAATGGTATTCGCCATATGATATTACTTCATCACATTCTTCTAAATCAACATCAATAACTTTTATATTGTATTGTTTTAATATATCTTCAAACCCGAATGTAATAAGATTCTCTGTTAAAAAGCCGGAACAACCCTCTGTTATAGCACATTTTCCCCCATGATTATAAATATAGGCAACAACTTTTTTCAAAAGTGTCATATCCGTTCGCGGATGATTTTTTTGATATGCTCCTAAATTAATTTTTATGAGAACATCATTATTTTTAATCGCGCTTTTTAAGCCTATTTCCTCAAAATTATCATACAATTTGGGGTCATTTTTACTTGACAACAACATATTAATCTCCATTCTGCCGCTAAGCGGCAGCAAAAATAGTCAGGAAAAATCGATGGAGCGAAACTTGTCTCGCGCTGGGGAGCAAATGGCTGCCATATTTGGCCGTCAAATCAGGACAGTCTGACGGTTCTCGCGTCTTAACTGTGCTGCATAATTGTATTTATATAGTATATGTAAATGAATAACAAGCTCAAATAGCAAAAAAAACAAGGTATTGCACCATATATGGTATAATACCCTGACAGATTTGTTATTCGATTGGTCCTTATTGCCTCAGTGCGGCCTGGGCGGCTGCCGGTGTAAAGGCCTTAGCTTAGTATTTCACATTATGGAACATTTCAATGATATGGGATTTTTCTAAAATGTGAGTGTACAGTAACCTCGGTTTTCATAATACGACCGGCATGAAATATGTAATAGCCAGAAGCGTAAATACAGCAATCATAGCGTAATTCATTACACGGGCGTTTGACGGTGCACCCTTTGGGATTTTAAAATATAGAACCTGCCAAATCATTCTCCAGACCCAAAACGCGGAGAAGGATACTAAAAGTGCGGTTGCAAGGTTGTCGGGATTGCAGAGCTCCTTATAAAACAGTAGGGTCAACAATCCACTGATAGTGAATATGAGTAATAAGGCAATATGAATCGTATAGAATATCCTTTTATTGGCCAGTTGAATTCTTTGAAAGTCGTCGATCCAACCGAACATTTTTGGAAAACGCGTGTGTAATATGGCCATAACCAGACACAGTACCCCTGCTAAAATAATACTCACATTAGCCAGCATTGCACATCCTTCCTTTCACGATTTCTTACATATCAAATTAATCACTAATAAAACTATCAATTAACACGTTAATATAGTCCTGTGTCGTCTGATTATCTCCGTAATCCGCACCCATAACGGCTAAAGCATATCTGTTTAGAAGCAAAGGATAAACCAGACTTGAAAAAAAAGATAATGCTTTAAAACGAAGAACCATTTCCCCATCTCTATTTGATATCTCCTCCAAAACAATCGCAATGGATTTCAAGTTGCTCTTCATCAGTTCGGTTACATTTCTATCAGTCTCACTACGCGTTATCAAACGGCTCAGTATATGGTGCTCGACACCGGGGTACTTACTATTGTATTGGATAAAATTTTTTGAAAAACGGAAGAGGCGTTCACGAGCCGTTAAACCAAGGTAGTGCAATATTTTAAAAATATCCTGTAATCCCAATTGAAAGTATTGCAGCGTTTTTTCTATTAAATCCTCCTTTGATTCAAAGTAATAGTTAATTGCAGCATGATTCACATTGGCATATTTTGCGATAACACGGGTTGTGATATGGTCGGTTCCCTGTTCTCCTATAACTGCCAGCGCCGCCATAATAATTCTATGCCTAGTATTCAGATTGCTTTCGACCATAGTCAAGCTCCTAAGAAGGCGTTCATTTTCCTATTTAACCATACGGTTTAACCATTTGGTTAAACTTATTATAATCTATCAAGACTTTGATGTCAATCATATATATAGTTGAAAATGTGACTTTTCTAACATAGAATCAACAAAAGTTGACATTATTCATTAAGACTACATAATCAGACAGGGTATTGCACCATTTACGATGCAATACCCTGTCTGATTTATGCTTCGATTGAACCTTTTTGCTTCAGCGCGGCTTGGGCAACTGTTAGCATAAAGACCCTATCTCATTTTTTCACATTATGGAACACTTTTTGATTACCAAGACCATTTGCTCAGGTATATATTGACATAATATTTACGATATGTTATGTTTATTACGTAATTCGTAATTTATTATCTATTAGTAACATTCTTAAGACAAAGGTTGTATGGCTAATGAAAAAAGAGAACCAACGCCCCGCCTCACAAAAATCCCGTAAGCTGATTGACACGGCGAGGACACTGTTTTTCAAGCACGGCGTCAAAAGAGTGACAATCGAAGAAATTTGTGAGAAGGCTGACGTCAGCAAGGTCACCTTCTACAGGTATTTTAACAATAAAGAAGATATTGTGCGCCAGATACGTGATGAGCTGATGACTGCCGGTTTCTCAAAGTATGACGAAATCATCGCCCGGGATATCCCGTTCCCAGAAAAAATCGACGAAATGACAAAGTGGCGTGTTGCGTTTATTTCACAAATGAACAGCGAATTCATTGAAGATATCGTACCCTTTGAGGATACCATAGCCGAGATGAAGAAGCGTTTTATGAAGAATATCATGAACGCCCAGGAGAAAGGTGAGGTCCGGCAGGACCTGTCCCCCGGGCTGATCTGGCTGGCCGCGGAAAAACTATATGAAATCGCACTGGACGGGCGCTGGAAGGATGCCGTTCCTGATTTCAATGAACTCCACAGGCAGCTCCGGACAATGTATATCCACGGTTTGCT
>JAAYKT010000221.1 GCA_012522255.1 Clostridiales bacterium | reverse complement strand
GATAACATTAAACCTATTTTTGGAGAGATAACCGGTTATCCCCTGTTTTATACGGATATAATGGGCTTGGGAGAAGGGTTTATTTTGGGGGCAAATATTTCTGATTTCGGCGGTAGAAATCACAGCCACGAAACAAGGTTAAAAATAAAATCCGGCAATTATGAAGATATATTTGATTTCCCAATCATTATCAATGCCAGGATGGGTATGGGCATTCAATTATATTTAGGTGAAAAAAAGATTGAACAGTTATACTGTGATGGGTCGTTGTATAAATTTTAAGATTCGACAGGATTTCAAAGAGGATAAAACAATTATGGCAACCGAAACGAAAAAGGAGGCCCTATGAGCAATAGTAAAAGTAAAAAAGAAAGAATTGTTTGGATTTTATTGGTAGCTGCTTTGATAACAGTTTTTGCTGTTATTTTTGCGAAGGGGCAAGTTAAATCAGCTGATATAGAACAAAAAATAGTTCAGCTCGAAACTGAAAAAAATGAACTGAAGGCAATAGAAGAAGAAATGTGCAAAAAAGTAACCATGCTTGAAAATGAGCTGGAGAATAATTTAAAAATTATAAATGGCTTTTCTGTTAATAATCCTAACATTTTAATCAGTTTGAAAAGGCAAGGTTTTAATGGTAGCATACAGGATATTATAGATGACTTGGTAAGGCATGATGAATTGATTCCCCATAAAGGTGTATTAGGGGGAAAGATGGGTTTTTACCATAAAGATAATATTTATGTGCTTTCCGATAGAAGGGTTTTCGCATATTTCGAGGATGGACATATCAGCGGTTATGCTATGTTGGGATACAAAATCAAAGATGACGTTATAACCTGGGAAGTTATTGATTCATACATAGTTGATTAATATCATTTTAACTAAACCTTGGTTAATAGTTTTATTTATTGTTTTAATATTAAATACTATGGAAAAACAAGTTTTGAGGAGGGTGCTAATGGAAGAGAAGGAAAAAGTCTATGAAAAGTTAAATACAATGGGTGTAAAATATGAAATAATTAACCACCCTGCCGTTTATACCATTGAGGAATTGGATAATTTAGGAATAAGTAAAAAAGCTGAGGTATGCAAAAACCTTTTCGTCAGAGATGCTAAGGGGAAAAAGCATTATCTTATAGTCCTTTGTAAGGATAAAAAAGCAAATTTAGCTGAACTTGCGAATCAGATTGGCAGCACAAAGCTCAGCTTTGCATCGAGTGAAAGGTTGGACAAGTATCTCGGGCTGAAAAAAGGAGCTGTTTCGCCTTTAGGTATTATAAACAATTTCACAAAGGATGTTATCGTAGTATTTGATAAAGACTTGGTTGGAAAAGAGAATTTGGGAGTTCATCCCAATGACAATACTACAACTGTTGTGATTACTTTTAACGATTTGAATAGAGTTATAACAGAAAACGGCAACATTGTAAAGTATGTAAATATATAACCAACAGTATTTTTAAGGAGGAGCGAATATATATGAAAACAATAATGAAAACCGTTATTTTAGTAATTATTCTTGCATTAGTGCTCCCCATGGAAGCAGGTCAGCTCGATGCAGAACCTGTTATAAAAGAGGATTTTAGGGGCATTTGGGTAGCCACTGTACTTAATATAGATTATCCCAAAAATCCTACAACCAATCCTGATATACTTAAAGAAGAGGCTGCAAAGATGCTTGACAATGTAAAAATACTTGGTATAAATGCAGTTTTTTTACAGGTGAGACCGTCAGGGGATGCATTATACAATTCCAATCTTTATCCCTGGTCTAAATATTTGACGGGTGAACAAGGACAAGCCCCCGACGATGGATTTGATTCGTTAGAATTCTGGATTGATGAAGCCCATAAAAGAGGAATCGAACTGCATGCTTGGATAAACCCATATAGAATTACAAAGAAAGCTTTTTCAGAGCCTAAACATGATTTTGGTTCTTTAGACCCTACGAACCCGGCCGTGATAAATCCTGATTGGGTTGTCAAACATAGTGACGGCAATTTATACCTAAATCCGGGACTGCCTCAGACCAGAAAGTACATAATTGACGGTGTTATTGAGATTATTGAAAACTATGATGTAGATGGAATACACATGGATGATTACTTTTATCCGGGTAAGAATTTTGATGATATAAAAACTTATAATAAATACGGTGTCGATTTTGATAATATAGATGATTGGCGCAGGGAAAATGTAAATATACTTATCAGGCAATTGCATGAGGTCATCAAACCATACAATATCAGATTTGGTGTAAGTCCTTTTGGCATCTGGGCAAACAATAGTTCCAATCCATTAGGAAGCGATACTAAAGGTGCCCAAAGCTATTATGAACATTATGCTGATACAAGGAAATGGGTAAAGGAAGGAATTATAGATTATTTGGCTCCGCAAATTTATTGGAATATTGGTTTTAATGTTGCAGACTATGAAAAACTCGCCTTGTGGTGGGCAGATGTCGTAAAAGGAACTGGTGTGGATTTGTATATAGGGCAGGCAGCTTATAAAGTACAAGTCACCGATGCTAAAAATCCATGGTATGGTGAAGGAGAAATAGAAAGGCAGTTTAATTTAAATTCACAAATCCCTGAGGTTAAGGGGAGCATACTGTATAATTACAGTTCGGTTGCAAAGAATCCTGAGCTTTTTTCCATGATACAAATATATAATGATAAAAAGAATGAGCAGAATGAATCCATACCAATTAAGGTTGGTATGCCCGGGAAAGATATAGAAACTGGCTACAGCGAATACTACATATGCGGATCATCAGATCCAAATAGACCTCTTTGGCTCAATGGTAAGAGGGTAGAAAACAGGTCTGTTAAAGGTTATTTCGGAATTTTGATTTCATTAGAGGAAGGGGAAAATATCTTTACATTCACTCAGTCAGGGGCAAGTGCTTCCATTGTCATTACAAAACCATTTAAGTCATATGCAGCAATAAAATTGGATGTACCGGATATCCCCCACGATTCAGTTTTTCCGCAAAAAGAGGAATTGAAAATGCCCGGGGAAAAGATTACATTGTCTTGTAAGGCGCCCGTAGGTGCAATGGTAGATGTGACAATAGGCGGGAAAACTTTTTCAATGAGCCCGGCATCTACGGAACCTATAAAAGAAGGTATACTTTTCACCACTTTTTCTTATATTTATACGATACCTTCCTATGGTGGTAATCCAAGAAATATCAATATAGGGATGCCTGTCTATAAAATGAACTATAAAGGGACGATAAAAACAGTCAAAGCACCTTCAAAAATCGGTGCAATAATGAAAATGTCGCCATATTATGCTGAGGTTATAAAAGACGGAATTTATACTTATTCCCAACCAAATAGCGGAAGCGGCGGAATTCATGAACTTCAAAAAGGGATGGTTGATTATGTTACCGGTATAACAGGTAACTATGTCAGATTGTCCATGGGACATTGGGTTGATAAAAGTAATGTAAAAATATATAGCGGTAAAAGCCGTTTAAATACAATAATAAATAAAGCAGAGTACATGAAAGAGAATGAATGGGAAAAATTATGTCTTTATACGAATACACCTTCACTGGCAATAGCAAACTATGAAAACAACGAAATAATACTAACTATAGCAGGGCTTGATAAAGGTATATTGCCAAAAATATCAAAAGATGGCTTAGTATCAGCAATTGAAATAAAAGTCGGTGAATATAATGGCCGATACAAGATCAGTTTAAAAGAAAATATTTCCGGATATTATTTAGAAAAGTTACCGGATGGGATAGTATTAAATATCAGGAGAGAGATAAGGGCTCAGGAAGGCGATTATCCTCTTCGCGGCATTACCATAATGATTGATCCCGGACACGGAGGAGACAGTTTAGGTGCTGTGGGGCCTTTAGGAGAAGAGTTTGCTGAAAAGGATATAAATCTAAAATGTTCAATAAAATTAAAAAATGAGCTTGAGGTTATGGG
>JAAYKT010000220.1 GCA_012522255.1 Clostridiales bacterium | reverse complement strand
GTGTTTCCTTTAAGTTTGACTAATTTTGCCATGATTTTCACCTTTTTCGTTTTGTTTTCTATTATTATATCATTTGGGCATAAATTTAACACATAGACTTATCATGAGAATGCCGGGAATCAGACTTGTGAAAAAGTCCAAGATTCTTCGCTGCGCTCAGAATGACACCGCTGACCTTTAGTATGGAGGGGCAAACATAGATTAGCATTGCAATTAAATGGAAAAAGGCGGGTTGCCCCGCCTCTTCCCTGTTGATAAGGTGTTAGTGTCTTTAACTGCTGCCATACTTTCTGTTTGCGATTTCTATAGCTTTTGCAACGATGTTACCGCAGTCTCTTGATGAAACTGCACCCCAGCCTTCTGAATTAACTATCTGGTCTACGCCAAGTTCTCTCGCAATTTCAACCTTTAACTCCTCTGACATCAGTCCTCTTCTGCTTGCCATGGCGCACCTCCTAATTTATCTTAGGCTGTATCTTTATTTTTCCCGCGAATGTCGTTTTTACACATGCAATATTTGTAAATAACAATTTATCTCTTATATATTTAATTAAACCTTAGACGGTAAGCCTTAAAGTTTTTGCATATTCTTTTGCATGAACGATACCAAAGGCCTATTGCTACTGCATGATTTTACAACAGGGATTGGCATTTATTATTGTGTCAATGTCCCATTTTCTTCTTTTATGATTCGCAATATGTTTTCTTCGTTACCGTTTTCTGCATTTATATAAACAAAATAATCATTATCTTTACATTTTCCCCTGAATTCATAACATAATTGTTCTTTGTCACCGGGCATGGGTATAAGTGTCAGCCTTACCCTATTTATTTCCAAGTTAGTAGCAACCTTTGCTTTGGCTTCTTCCTGAGATATTATAGGTGTTCCTATATCCCTTTTCCTGTGGGCTTTTAAGTATTGCATGGCATCAAATCCTACGATATCTCCGTTATCCAAAGCTACTTTTACTTTCATTTGGTCCGGATAGACAAGCACTCCGCCGTCTTCCAACGCGACATAAGTAACTGTTATGGTGTTATCATTTTTATAAAAAAAGGTCTCTTCCAAATCTCCAAAGTCCTGGGTTTTCAAAAATTCTTTTGCTTTTGCCGTGGCCTCTTCTTCAGATAGTTTCTTTTCGGTAACTGCCCTCGGGTCCAGCATCCAAAGTACATGGCCGCCTTTTTTAGTAACATCTATAAAAACTGTTTTGGCCTTATCACCGTCTGGCGGTGTAACTTCCAACCCATAAACATTTATTGTTCCTTTACCCGAGCTTATCTCCGTTATTTTCCCGACTTTATCTGCACCTATAAATTTCTTTACTCTTTCCTCGGCTTTTTTAAGATCCACTTCCTGTTCTTTTTCCAGGCCTTTTGGTTTTCCTTCTATAACATTATCAGAAAAGGGCCCGTCGTATATCATTGTGGGATACTCGGTAAATTGTTTTTCTATTCCGCCAAACTTGGTGTCTGCCACATTTTCCCCGGCATCTTTCATATGAAAGAGTCCCTTTTTTGCCATTTCACCGAACTTTATTCCGTCTGCATTAATATCCTGCTGCATTGTTCTAAGTTCATTAAGGAGATTCGTCGAATAATTCGCCAACTGCCCCAACTGGTTTTTTTGATCATCGTTCATAAGCTTGTTTCCCGCGTTTACTTTTGACATGGAAAAACTGAAGTCCGAAAGCTGATTCAGAAATTTTTCAGTATTACCCAACACCCCAAGACTTATAGGTATTTGCCCCAGGCTTTGGGTTGCAGCATGGCCGTTTTGCCAAAGTTGAGTCATCAGTGAATTACACTGTACCGGGGAGGCGGAAACCTCAGCTTTATCTAATAGTATTCTGACGTTTTCCACATCCGTTACCAAGTCCCTGAAGGCCCTTTGATATTGGTTTTGCAAAAGTGTGGCAAGCTGGTCTTTTTGCCTGAATAGATTATATGCATATATTCCTACACCTACAAGAGCGATAACGAGGGCAATTGTTATTCCCCTCCAAATATTTAGCGTCCTTTTAAAATCCTTTTCTTCCAAATTCTACACCTCCTCCTACTTGGCAAAATGATGCTTGCCGATTATTTTTATTACAGGTCTGGACCATATCCATTTATTGGTGGTTTTTGCGGGGTTATAGTAGTATATGGCCCCACCGGACGGATCCCATCCGTTTAAGGCATCTTGTGCGGCTTTTGTAGCTGTTTCCCCCGGCGGTTGAAACATTTGCCCGTCATCCACAGCAGTAAAAGCACCCGGCTGAAAGATTACGCCGGCTATTGTATTAGGAAACTTTGGGTCTCTGACCCTGTTCATGATTACCCCGCCCACGGCAACCTGGCCGATATAAGGTTCGCCCCTAGCCTCGCCGTGTATACACTGGGCTAAGGTATAGGCCTCATTGTCCCTGGAACTGTCGCCTCCGCCACCACCGCCGCCTTGTGCCGGCAAGGTCATGCCTAATGCCTTTGCCGTTTGGTCGCCGACTATACCGTCTGCTGTCAAACCGTGCTTTTGCTGAAACTTTATGACGGAATTCATGGTGTTTGTTCCATAGATTCCATCTATATTTCCGTTATAAAATCCCCAGCGTTTCAGTTTATCCTGTACAACAAAAACATGGTCGCCTCTGGAGCCCCACTTAAGAACAAGGGCTTCCAAATCTTTATAAGCATTTTCGAAATATCCAAAGAAGGATAAGCTTATAAAGAGAAGCAGCAATAGAATTGTAATTATAATGAATCTTTGTTTTTTCAAAAAATAAGCACCTCCTGCTGATTATTTTTTACCGCAGGAGGTTATTTATTCACTCACTTTGCAATTTCAGTTTCTTTTCTCATTAACTTTGAAATTTTTGAATTTATTGATTTGTAAATCTCTGCTACTTTGAATTTTATTTTTATTGGAACTTTATCAAGGGTGCCGTTTTTGAGCAATTCGATTTCTTCTTTTGACAAAACCTCCTGCAACTCTTCTTCTTCCATAATGCCCATATCCTGGGCTATATCGACAAAACACAAGGGTGGAAACATCACACACCACCAGTTTTTACCCTGCCCGTTGCCTATTTTTATATTCAATGCCTGATATTCTCCCTTGGGGAATGTAAGATCCCCGTACTTTTTTGTAGGAAAATCACATTCTGTCAGTTCAACTTCTATGGGAAAGTTCTTTCCCGCTTCCTCCAATTCTTTTTGAACCGTTGATTTTATCACTTCCATATTATCTTTTATGATTTCCTTTGCCTTATCAGTATCTTTCAGGTCGTTAAAGACCGGCTTCATTTTGTTTAGAACAGCATCCCTAACTTTCAGTTTTAGCTCTTGATCCTTCAGAGAATCGCTGTTTGCGATGATGTGCAACCGAATAATCTTATTCTTGATAGCTGCAAAATTACTGTCGGTATTTATGTATATGTTCATAAAAATTCCGTATAGAAATAAAGTTATTAAAACAAAGGCTATAAGTTTATATTTCATTTTTCCTCCTTCAGAGCAACCAGGGGTTTTTCAGAGCAACCAGGGGGACGGTTCTCCCGGTCGGTTTAATCAGCTGTTAGGTGTTAGCTGTTAGGTGTTAGCTGTTAGCTGTTAGGGGGGGGCTCTGCTTCTGGCCTCTCGCCTCTTGACTCTGGCATTAGGGTTGAGCGCTGAGGGTTATTGGACAATAGCCAAGCTTAGTCATGCAGTTGTTTTTGTATGGAGTCATGCTTTTAGCTTTCCACTTTCAGCTTTCCACTTTTCGCTTTCTTGCTTCTTGCCTCTGGGTGTTAGAACTCAGAGCTCAGGGGTTAGGGTATTCCTTTGGGGTCAAGATCCTTTGTGCCTCAGGATGATTGGATCGGGTCATATCTGTGGCAAAACTGTTAATCTAAACACAGTGAAGATTCTTTTCAGTTTTCCGCTTCTCTATTCCCTATAGAATCTTGCCAATTCTACGCACTTTTATACTTATATCTACATCAATTACTAAATTATTTTGAAAGAAGTCGTCAAAGTCTTTCGAGACCTTTTCATATAATTTTGGCTGATACTTGCGCAAATAATCTCCCGCTCCGATTAAGTCTACTTTATATTCTTTTTGAAATTTACTTATGATTTCCTCACATTGTTTCTTCATATACTCTTCCATGCGCTTTTCAAGCTCTTTTATAGTAGAGTCATCTACAAGCCTGCCATCCAAGGTGTATTCCTCTATGGCACCGGAAGCTGCCATTTTGTATTTGAGGTATACAACATCATTATCTATCTTCTCCATCTTTATTTTTCTATTAAAACTACGATATATAAATGGCGGATTAAAGCCGGGTTCTTCAGTTTCCAATACACCGCCTTTGACTCTTCCGTCACACCACCTGTAAGCCACTGTTTCCTCACTGTCTAATTTTCCTATTAGCTTATAATCCTTCAAAACACCCATACCGGTTATATTAACTTCTTCAGTATCAGGTATAACAATGGGAATCACTGCCGCTCCATGGTTTGTGGTTATAAGCCTCACAAAATCATGAAAAAGAATTCTTCCTATTCGGGCTGAATACAGTTCATGCTCGGCTATACCCTGAATATAAAATGACAGTAGGGTCTTTGTTTTTGGCTTTACGCTTAAAGTGTCGGATATTTTATTAGGCTCAGGAACCATTAGAATCAGCATGCTGGTATGAAACTGCCGATCTCTTGTTAGGGTATCCAGTATATTCTTTACTGCTTTATCATCCTCCAGCAGCTTTTCACCTAATAAAAATATTCTGGTATGCTCATAATTAAGATTTTTGGAGAATCTTTGCATTAGACGTACAATACTCATATTAAAAGATGACCCTTCTCCAATCACTATAGTGGATTTTAATACTTTTCCCTCTTCCGCCTCCGCAGTGTCTGGATTCACTATTGTTATTTCATATCTGCTTTCCTTATTTAATTCATCATGAGATATTTTATCTATACCAAGAGAGAGAACAAATGCTGTATTTTCTATGTCAATTATTCCCCAGCAGCCTGTGAGCATCAGAGTACATACGATTATTGCCAAGAGCTTAATTTTCACTTTTAACGCCCCCCTTTTTTCTAATCATGGCAATTAAAAGTAAAAGCAACGGTACTAAAATTTTTAATATGTTCCCAAAATGTCGGTTTATATATATAGGCATTTCTAATGTCTGAGCGGGATTTTGAGGAATCAGTGCAACAAAGTAAATAGCAGGCACCAATATGAGTGCATATTGTTTTTGATCTTTTGTGCCAAATATTTTGGACATCGAAAATGTAAGTGAAAAATATAGGATTATCATAGTTGTATATATAGCAAGAATCCAAATGCCAAGCATTACACCATCCAATCTTTCTATAAAAAGTCCCGGCAGATTTATGCTCCTCACATATCCTAACACCGGCCATACCATTTTTTTATTCCATTCGATTCCAAATTTACTTATACATAAGCCGGTTATAATTACGTAGGTAATAGTGATGAACAATACTCCAATTGAAGCATATTTAAAAGACTTTTTCGGTTCTTTCATAAAACCTATATAATAAAGTAAAGTTTCATAGCCGGCGAAGCTCAGTGCCATAGCCGGGACAGCTTTGAACACCTTTTTTTGAAATCCGTAAAAAACAGGAAGCAAATTGCTAAAGTCCACATCGTTCAAACCGGGAAGCAATATCAAAATAAAAGGGATGAAAAGCAGCGGGAAAAAAAGTTCCGTCGTTCTCCCTATACATTCAACTCCCCCTCTCACCGCATATGTACATGTGAGTATCATGCATAGCATGATAATTTCCGGAGGGGTATCGACAAGAAGGAACAGTTTAACGATTTCACTTATTACCCTGACTTCGAATCCAATAAAAAATATAAAATAAACCGCATATATAATAACAATAATTTTTGCCGGTACTTTTCCTATGATTTCAGCGGAATAATCAGGCAATGTTTTCCCCGGAAATCTGCTATTTAGACTTACTATAATAAATATGGTAGATACAGAGATGGCCCCTCCTATAAATATCATTATTAATGAATTTGAACCTGCTGTTTCAGCCAAAACCCGAGGCAGTGAAAACACACCCGCACCCGATAAAACCATTATCACTATCATAGCTATCTGGTAAGGAGATATTGTATCATTATCCTTTATCATTTTTTGCCGCCTCCTTTATTTTTCTGCAGCAAAGTGCTTCTGTTATTAACCATGCGCACTTTATCTTCAGAAATCCTTATAGGCCTTTTAACCATTTTATATAATGGTGCCCTATATATAGTATCTTTGTAATCTGACCAGTTTACCGCAACAAAGGGCGTTAGATAGGGTTCATTAAAGCTCTTCAGCCTTACAAGATGCACAAGTATTAATATAAGTCCCAGCACAAGACCGTAAAGTCCAAGTATTCCTGATGCAGCTATCAAAGCAAATCTTAAAAGCCTGAACCCAACAGATAAGTTATAACTTGGATTAGCAAAGGAGGCTATTGCCGTAATAGCAACTATTATCACCATTATAGGGCTTACTATTCCTGCTCTTACCGCAGCTTCACCTATAATCAACCCCCCCACTATACCTATAGTATTGCCAATTGCTGACGGCAGCCTTAACCCTGCTTCTCTTAAAAGCTCCAGCGTAAATTCCATAATAAAGGCTTCAACGATTGCAGGAAAAGGAACGCCCTCTCTTGAGGCAGCTATGGACAGCACCAATTTGGTAGGCAATATGCCCGTATGGTAAGATGTAAAAACCACATATAAAGATGGCATGACAAGAGCCAAAAGGCTTGCTGTAAATCTGATGACTCTCAGTACCGAGGATATTATCCATCTGTCATAATAATCTTCCGGAGATTGGAATAAGCTGTTAATAGTAGTTGGAATTATTAAAGCAAAAGGTGAATTATCCACAAGTATAACTACCCTTCCTTCATATAATTCTCCTGCTACTTCATCGGGTCTTTCCGTGGTTGCTATCTGAGGAAATGGCGAATAAGGGTTATCTTCTATAAACTGTTCTATGTATCCGCTGTCTAACACCGCATCTATATCTATAGCTTCAAGCCTTTTTACTACCTCATCTATAAGTTGCTTTTTTGCTATGTCTTCAATATAGAATACACCAACATCTGTGTGGCTTCTTTTACCAATCTTCATTTGCTTCAGCTTCAATTTAGGGTCTCTGATACGTCTTCTTACCAAAGCCGTATTCATCCTGAATGTCTCGACAAAGCCATCTCGGGGACCTCTAATAACCGGCTCTGTAGTCGGTTCTTCAACGCTCCTTACAGGCCATCCTTTTACACCTAATATTATTATTTTATCTACTCCGTCAATAAAGAGTGCGGAATCACCTATCAGAATCGAAAGAATAGCTTCATTTATGTTAGTGGTTTCTTCAACTTCGCCGGTAGAAATAGTTCCGTATCTGACCAATTCATATAATTTTTCCGCCACTTTTGGAGTCTCGGGAGGTATTTCCCTTGCGTAGACCATGAGAGGATTCAATATGGATCCGATAATAATACTGTTATCAGTCATACCGTCTATATAGACGAGGGTAAGGGGTTGGTTTTGTTCTTTTCCTACCATGAATTCTTTATAAACTACATCGCCGCATCCCTTTAGTATTTCTTTAACTGTTTTAATGTTATCTTCCAAGGATTTGGAGCTGGGTAATATTTCAACATCCTTTTCCTGCTCATCTTCCTTTTTTTTAGAAAAAAAACCCATGGCATTCTCCTCCCTTCCCCTACATCCTATTTAACACAATAAGTGAAATAGCGATTATTATAAGGGCGACATTCATTAAAACTAAAACTTTTACATCCCTCTTCAATTTTGCTTTTTTGAAGGCAGGCATATCAACAAAAAATTCAAATATTACTATAAGGATTGTTGTTATTAAAATATAGTTATTGTTATAGCTTTTCAAACTTTCAATTATTTTTTCAAACAAAAAAACCACGGCCTTCGTTGCAAATTTGTTTTAGTTTTTGCAAGGTATGGTTTTTATATACAAAAATTTTTAGCTGTTAGGGGTTAGGATATGGGCTGCTTGACTCTGGACTCTTGACTCTGGACCCTGGCCTCTGGACTCTTGCCACTTTAGAACTCAGATCTCAGAACTCAGAGCTCAGGGGTTATTTGAGGTATTCCAGTAGGTCAAGATCCCTTGTGCCTTAGGACGACTGACAGGAACTCGAAACTCTGCGATCACTAAAAAGCGACCAGGAGAACCGTCCCCGCGGTCCGGAGGACCGGGAGAACTGTCCCCCCCCGGTGGCCCCCTGGTCGCTAAATATATTTCTCTACAAATTCGATATCGGATTGTTTATCCACATCATTTCCTATCTCCGGATAGGGAGAGATTACCACTGTCGCCTTTATATTCAGCAGCTTCTCCACTTTCCTTTTGATCGCATCTATAGTCAATACTCCCATTGCCAATTTCAACAAAAACCCGATCCCTAATATTTGCGCCATCTTGGCAGGATTTTTTCTGTTTTCCAACATAACTTCAAAAAAATCTTTCACTTTATACTTGATTTCCGGGTTCAGGTAGAATACGTTCCCCCCGGTGAACTGGCCTTCTTTGAGCTTGACATAGGTTCTTTTGACCTCGGGATATTTCTCATCGTTGAGCTTTTTATTAACAACGCAATAAGCCAAATCAGCTCCTGATTCTTGTGATTCAAGCAAAAAATGTTCTAAAGCCTCAACGGTAATCATAGGAATATCGCAGGTCAAAAGTAACGCTTCTTTTTCATTGGGAAAAAGTTCCAAGGCCTTTATAGCATTATCAACGATAGAATCCGTACCATCCAATATGTAATCTATTTTGTGTCCCAGTGCTTTTTTAAGTTTTTCCTTATTCCCAACCACCACAATTTTTTTTATGGCTTGTACCCTGATAACCGTATCCAATACATATTCCAACATATATTTGCCCTTAATTTTTATCAGGGCTTTGTTTTTCAACATTCCCTCCTTTTCGGTTTTTGACTCCCCGGCAAGAATAATTGCATTCATAACATGCACCTCTTTTATTTTTATCTATCCAAGTCAACAGTATTTAACAGGAATGTCTCAGCATAAATGCTTTTCATATTATTATAGGCCTTTTGTGCTTTATCAGTAACATCAAAAATCCCAAAAACTGATGGGCCGCTTCCGCTCATGAGGCTTCCTAAGGCACCGTGCTTCAAAAGCCCTTGCTTAATATCGCTAATAATCGGATACTTCTTTATCGTTACATTTTCCATTACATTACATAGTTTTGCAGATATGGCCTCCAAATCATTATCGTTAATAGCCTTAATAATTCCTATGATATCAGGCCTTTCTTTAACCTCGTCCACATCTAAGCCTTCGTAAATTTCTTTTGTTGAAACGCTTACATCAGGCTTCACAATCAGTATATAACAATCAGGTATTTTATCAATGGGCATCAGTACATCCCCGATACCTGTCGCCAATGCTGTACCGCCGTCAATACAAAAAGATACATCCGCACCTATTCTTCTTGCGACATCATACATTTCCTCTTTGGATAGTCTAAGATTATAGGCCTTATCTAAAAGTTTTATAGCAGCAGCCGCATCGGTACTTCCGCCTGCCAGGCCTGCTGCTACAGGTATTCTTTTTTCTATTTGAATTTCGATACCGTCTTCTATACCATAGATATCCTTTATTAGCCTCGCTGTTTTAAATACAATATTAGAATCACCGGAAGGTACAAGGTTCGAATCGGTATTTACAATAATCTCATCATTTTCTAATAATCTTACGGTTATAGTGTCATTAAGCGGAATAGATTGCATTATTGTGGATATTTCGTGATATCCATCAGACCTTTTACCTAATACATCCAATGTTAGGTTAATTTTTGCAGGTGCCATACCAATGTATTTCATACAACTACCGCCTATATTAAAAGTTTTTATTAGTATTCACACATTATACAATTTGCCCATATTGCTATATTAGGTGTCAATTTTAAAGTTTGCCGAAAAGTCTTTGGATCCTTTATTCATTTAGGATGTCACAAAGTTATGTGAGCAGTATACATTTTTTGATTTTTGTTATTGTCTCATGTTTTTTAAAACCAAGAGCTTGTCACCAACATTTATTACATCCGGGTTCTCTATATTATTATACTTCACCAATGCTTCTGTTGTCGTGTTATATTTTTTAGCAATTTTCCATAAAGTATCGCCTTTACCGACAAAATATACAGTTACGGCAGGCAGCTTATCAAAATCGGTCTTTTTCTCCTCTTTCTTTTCTGCATTGCATATGAATTTCTTATTGGTCTTTTTATAAATATGTGCTGATACCGCAACAATCACTCTGATATCAATCTGGTCTTCCCCGGATACTGAATGGTTAACACTTTCGACCCAGCAATTCGTTTTAGAAAACATATGTGTTTTTACTTCGGGCATATCTATCATCACTTTGAAGGGGAATTGATCGGTACTGTAATTCAACGGTTCGGCGCTATAAGAGGACTTATATAATATACAAACCCCCACACTGCCTTCTATACCGACCTTATCTTCCATGACTTTCACTTCGTCAACTATTGGCTTGGCATTCATAAATATTACTTTTTTTACGTCGGGATCGCCATGTTTTATTTTCATAGTGTCTTTTATTACTGTCGAATTCATACCTTTACATAAAAATTCGTGAACATCATAGCTTTCTATGTCCATTGCAATATTCCACTTGGGACTGTACATATCCGCTAAGGCTTCATGTCTCAAATATTTAAAAGTTTTCCCTTTTAAATCCAAAAAGACGTTAATGCTAATATTTCTCTTTTCCCCCTGGGCGTCTTCATAAACATCTATATAGGATTCCCTCACTCCTGCAAAGGCCAATGATTCCATATCCCCATCCGCTCCCGGTACCTCCATAAAGTGGGAATAAGGGATTTCTCCGCTTATGCTTTCTATTTCTCCTTCTTCCGTATTATAAAGAATATTATACGCTATATCACCGAATATCTGCATTTTACCTTCCATGCTTTGGCTGTCTTTTATATAAGTCCAAAAATCAGTTTTCAAAACCTCTTTGACAGGCGGTTTCTCCAAATCCATTTGCACTATTTCCTTGAACCCGTATCTTTCTTCATTCACTCCCGTTATACCCTTTATACCCAAAGGTTCCTTCAGCAGTTGTATGTAATCGGAACCTCTCAAATCCACAGGCATTTCCAATTCATATATATCTTCTACTATGCAGTTTATATCCATGATGATCTTGACGTTTATTTTTCTGCTGTTTATTATGTGGCAATCCACATGCTGCACAACCACATCCACCGATTCACTCATGCGCGGTTTGACACCGGCCATGCTGATTGTATGGTTAAAATCGGCAGATATATTCAAACTGCTCAGTGGCCTGCCCTCCGTATCTGCCGTATATAAAACATCTATAAACACTTGTCCGTTTACCGCTATTTTATCTGCAGCCGTCTCCGAATTTTTTATAACGACTCTTGCAGATGGATAGAGTATTTTGTATATATCGGGACTAACATCCGGCACATTAATATCTTCCTCAACAACGGTGCTGGAAATCTCTTCACCTATTATTATGCATACTTTTATTGGTTTTTTTATAAGTTCGACAGGCATCCGCTTTCCTCCT
>JAAYKT010000026.1 GCA_012522255.1 Clostridiales bacterium | reverse complement strand
GGGGATTTTTTATATGGAGACAGATGAATCCGATCGTGCAAAAGAGGTATTTAGCAAACTTTCGGAATTGTTCCCTGAAGAATATTCTGTCTGGCTTTTTCTGTCTTTTATGCAGGAACATCTTGGGTTTCCAGCAGATGCGGAGAAATCCTTAAATAAAGCTTTAGAGATAAATGAGACTGATCAGGCTTATTTTCATCTGGGGGTAGTAAAAGACCAGCTAGGTGAAGCAGAAGAATCTTATGCCGCTTTTAAGAAGGCAATAGAACTTAATCCAAATCACGCTCCTGCAAAAAACTATTTGGGCTATCTTTGGGTAGAGGCAGATATAAACCTTCAGGAAGCGAAAGAGCTGATTAAATCCGCGCTTGAACTTGAGCCAGATAACGGAGCCTATCTAGATTCCTTAGGATGGCTCTATTTTCGATTATCTCGGTATGAAGAAGCTCTTAAATATCTTAAGATGGCAGATGAACTAGTGGATGACCCTGTAATCAAAGAGCACCTAGGCGATACATATATCAAGCTGGATGATATCCCTTCTGCGCTTGAGGCCTATACCTCAGCGCTGTCGCTTGATACTGATAGCGCAGAAATCAAAGAGAAAATTCAGAAGTACACAAATTGAAAAAACCCTTAACAATATTATTCATTTTAATTGTTTTTCTTTCTGGTTGTGGAATAAGGAAACCGGATGTACCGACAGATTTATCGGGATGGATGAGCATTCGACTCACTGGATATCCAAAAATGAACGGCATCTTTACTGTTGAGAGTAAGGAAGAGATATTTACGCTTTACCTTATGGATGAATTTAATATTCCGCGCGGAAGTATCATTGTATCAGGGGATAGGGTTGAGACAAAAGATTTTGTCATTGATGAGTCAGCTATTGAACTTATGGAATATTGGGCATTCATATTTGGTAAGGGAGAAATTCGCAATCCCTTTACCAAAGATGATATAATAATATCGTACGAGGATTACAAAAACATAGGAGAATATTCTTTTCCGCAGTATGTAGAGCTGGTTTCGGTAAACGAATCCGTAAGGATAAATGTTAAATATGGAGATAAAAGCAGCAGCCAAGATTAACCTTTTCCTGAATGTAGGAAACAAGAGACCAGATAATTTTCATGATTTTCAGTCGGTGGTGGTTAAAGTGTCTCTTTTTGATGAATTAATCATCGAAGAAGCTTCTGATATTACTGTTGAGGCCCCTGAGTGGATAGCCAAGGAAGATAATCTAGTTTACCGTGCCGCAGTTCTACTTAAGGAATTTGCAGAGACAGAAAAGGGTTGCTCAATAAGCCTGAAAAAGAATATCCCCACAGGAGCAGGCCTAGGGGGCGGGTCTTCCAACGCTGCTGCAGTCTTCACAGCATTGAATAAACTCTGGGATTTGAATCTTAGTATAAGCCAGCTTGAAGAAATAGGGGCTGTTCTTGGAAGTGATGTAAACCTTTTCCTTCACCCAGGTGGTACGCTTGCTACAGGTAGGGGTGAGGTGGTAAAACCTCTTCCTTACGAAAACCCAGAAAAAAAGAAAATTCTATTAATTAATCCCGGAGTAAACATCTCTACCGAAAAAGTATATTCCAGATATCCAGGAGGCAGGTTGACACCGGAAGACGAACTAAATAAAATAATAGAGAATTATACGCAAGGAAACTGGGCACTGATACTCAGAAACGACCTTGAAGAAACAGTTTTTTCTGAGTATCCTGTCTTGCGAGACCTTAAGAGCCGGCTTATAAATTGGGGAGCCCAACCTCTTCTTTCTGGGAGTGGATCGACAGTATTTGCTCTTGTAGAGGATGATAAGCTTGCTGAGTCAATTAAAAATGTAGTTGAAAACAGTTTCAACTTTGACTGCTGGATCGTTAACGAAATAATATAATTGGGGAGTGGCCAAGTGGTAAGGCACCGGGTTTTGGTCCCGGGATGCGCAGGTTCGAACCCTGCCTCCCCAGCCAGCCAGCTCCCACCTTTATCCTAACCTCTTCTGTCACCCTCAAAGACGTATTATCGAGAGAATCTCAAACGATGTTATTTTTTCCTCTAATCTTTTTCCTTGAAACCTAGAGCATATATCTTTAAAGTATAAATTAAGAAGTGAGATATATAGAAAAAGCAATTGCACTTAAAAATAGAGTTATTTAATATTTAAAAAAGAAAATAAGATGAGACGAAATCCACCTGTAGTTTTAGTTTTATTGCTTCTGGGTCTATATTTAGTTTATAGGATTATTGCAGAGTCCAAATACATGCTCTTGTATTATATTGTCAGCATTCCATCTACCATTATTGTAATATCTTTCATCCTATCAGAATTAATTAAAAAACGACGTAGCATAATGCAACTCAGGCTATATGAAGAAAAGTTTGAAATTTATAAAAGCAAGCAGAAAGAAATAGAAAAACGTAAGCAAGAGGCAATAGTTGCTAAGACTATAGAGAAAAAATCCGAAGTAAAGAAAGCTCAACACAAAAAACCACTTAAGCAACATGAAAAAAAGCATGTCAGTCAAGACAAAAAACAAAAAGAAATAGAGGGTATTAAGCAAGAGGTAGTAGTTCCCAAGAATATAAAGAAAAAAGTCACAGCAAAAAAGCTTCAGCGTGAAGCGTCACCTCAATCGGATTACTCCCCCAAACAAATTGCCAAGAAGATAAAGTGCACAAGATGTGGAGCAGATATGGTTTTAAGAACAGCCAGACATGGCATTTATAAGGGAAATAGGTTTTATGGATGTAGAAATTTCCCCAAATGCAAAAATATTGTTCCTGTACATGAACATCAAGCTGGAGAGTCGATAGAAAGAGCATCAATAAAACCAACACCACCTAATTGTCCCTTCTGTGGTATAGAAATGGTACTAAGGACAGCAAAGCGAGGTAGGACTCCAGGAAAAAAATTTTATGGCTGTAGAAATTTTCCGGAATGTAGAAGGATTATGAAAGCAGCTGATTTATGATATTTTACTCGGCGCTGTGATATACAGTTCTGTCTATGCTGGCATTGTTCTTCTTAGGATTCTTCCAAAATATTATTCAGCTTGGAGAATGTAAGACTTGATGTAATTATAGGGCTATTGTTTTTATATGAATTAGTTTAATCTAGGTTTTCGGGGATAGGCTTTGCATCGCCTAAAAAATTTGTTCCTAGCACACCACCTACAATAAGTATTGAACCTATTATGTGATAATAGAATATTTTTTCTTTTAAAAATACTACACCGGCCACTATAGAAATCACAGTTCCTAAATTGGCAAATACGCTCATTTTTGAGGCTTCCAATTTGTATAGAATATAATTTGTAAGTAATGCAGTGCCCAGGGTAGACAGTATTCCTAAATATAATATTGATATTACAAAACTGGGAGCTGTAAAAGCTGCAAAGTAATTTGAGATAGTTCCGTTGGCTAAATGATTTCCAATAGAAAGCAAATTAAATGATACAAAGCTAAGTATTATCATCGCAAAGCATAGTTCTATATTTGTAAATTCTTTAGTTAGTTTTCTTGCCATCACATTATATCCCGCCATGCACAAAGCTGAGAGTACAAGAAGTACAATTCCTTTTATGTTATTAATATCGAGCGTTGACCCTTTCATTAAAGAAATATAAATTACTCCAGTTACAGATAATATGATAGATATTTTTTGTAGGATATTAGATTTTTCTTTTAAAAAATAGGTTGCCAGAATTAAGGTGAATACTGGTGCTGAGGCCAAGAGTATTCCTGCTTCTGCTGATGTTGCATATAGAAGTCCAAATGTTTGAAAACCAAAGAATAACATTGGATAAACTATTGCAAGAGGTATTAGTTTTATAATTCTTTCTTTGGTGTAGTTAACTTTAACCCATTTAAATAAGACAGGTATTCCTAAAACAATAAAGGATACTGTAAATCTATGGGCAAGTATATTTATTGGATCTGCTACATCTAGAGAAAACTTAGTAAATAGAAAAGATAATCCTATTATAAATGCATATCCCAGTGCAGCTAGATATATTAAAGTGTTTCCGTTTTTTTTGATTATTATCTCTCTTTTCCCGTTGTGGACAAAAAGTCAACTTCGGTTGATAAAATACCATCTATAAAATTTCATTGGGTCAGCTATCCCTTCATAGTAAAAATCTTAAACACTAAAATTAAGAAAGGATGCCCCAGTCGAATGGTAGGCAATTAACAGAAATTTTGCAAGAAAACTGAATAATAATTGTGTTTAAAATGTATAAAATAATTGGCTAACAAGGGTTATAATATATATAATTGGTGACTGCCTACTAGTATGTAGGGTGAAGTATAACTTGATGGAAAATATAAAGTTTAAAGAAATAGAGCATTCGGCTGATATTGCGCTTGAAGTTTATGGCTTAACATTGGATGAACTTTTCACAAACGCTATGGAAGGCTTGCTTTTTCTTTCTTTAGATAACCCCGCAAGTATCCATGAAGCCGAAAAAATTGAAAAGATAGAATTGATAGCTTCAACTTACGAAGAATTGATGGTCGATTTCTTAAGTGAAATACTATACATGACAAGTGAAAAAAGACTTCGTCCTGTGGGGTTGAAAGGACTGAAAGTAAAAAACCATCGTTTAGAGGCAGACATAAAGATATCAGGAAATTTAGAAGATAAAGATATAAAGCAGGAAATAAAAGCTGTTACATATCATGAACTTCAGATTAAGGCTGTCGGACCCCATAAAGTGAAAATATATTTTGATACATGAATAAATTACCTTATAACATAGAAAAAATATCGGATTACAAATATCTAATTCCTAAAACTGCGGATATGAAAGTCCCAGGGCTGATTTTTGCAGATGATGCAATTATGAAAAAAGTAATAGAGGATGGAGCCTACAAACAGGTTATAAATGTTGCAGGTCTCAGGGGTATTCGTGATTACTCAATGGCAATGCCCGATATTCATTACGGATATGGATTTCCCATAGGAGGAGTCGCGGCATTTGATGCTGATGAAGGGATTATCTCACCAGGAGGCATAGGATACGATATAAAATGTGGGGTGAGGTTAATTAGGACCAATGTTGATGCTGATGATTTGGATCGTAGAGCAATTACTCAAATCTTGAAGAAGTTTTACGATAAGATTCCGCCAGGGGTGGGACGTTCAGGAGGTATATCTCTGAGCGTGAAAGAATTGAAAAAACTTTTAACTACTGGTGCCAATTGGGCAATCAAAAGAGGGTATGGTAGCCATGAGCATCTTGTAAATATTGAAGAGGGTGGAGTGGCCGAAGGCGCTGACCCTAATC
>JAAYKT010000219.1 GCA_012522255.1 Clostridiales bacterium | reverse complement strand
TGATACCCACCTTAGCAGCCAGTTCTTTTTCAAACTCATTAACGTTTGGCCCCAGGGGGGCAATCCAGTTTGTATCAAAAGCTTCCTTTATATATTGCATTTCATAACCTTCATCACTCATGTGGGGAGAAGAGAGGTAGATTCTGCCAGTCATTGTATAAAACTTCCTTCCTTATCTAATCCTGCCTGACTTTTAATGTGCTCGAATTCGACTACATTAAAATTGGGGTTATTTAGCTTTTCCCATATACCTAAAAATTCAATAGTATTTCTATTTCTCAGACAATTTTGTATTATGTAGCCTGTTCTTTTCTCGTCTTTATATTTAGCAATATCTGTAATAAAAATATAATCTTCATTATTTACGATATTGATTGAAACTTCTATTACTCGAACGTTTATATTAATAGCATTTAATCAATCAAATTTTATATCCAGCTCCCGCATAAATTGCAGTAGGCTAATATATTGAAAATCGAATTATTTTCATATATTTGATATCTTGCTCTTTTTAACATTAGGTTCCTACCTGTACCGAGCATTGGATCACTACCTTGTAAAATTTAACTTACTACTTAATCAGTTTCATTTCCTCTTTATTTATTATACTCTAACTATTTCAATGTACCACAAGAAAAAAATTTACATATATTTTATTTGCTCTTTTTAATAGTCTCCGAATAGTTCTTTAATTCTTTCTACAGTTGCATCCTGACAAATTTTAATTCTTTTTGATATTACATGTATACTGCTTTTATTTTTCGCTTCCTCAATAGCGGATATCAAAGACTTTGCCGTTTCTTTATCATTTATATTAATATTTTTTAAGCTTTTAGTAGCCATATTATTTCCTTTCAATGTCTCTTTTCTTTATTTTTTTATGTATTCTAAGAATAAAACGGAAATTCACATAGCTTCGCCATCTTGTTTGAGGTATTCAAACAATTGGGTTGTTGCTATGTGGCTTCTTCTTTGTAAACACGCCATAGGCGATGATTTACGCTGAGGAAACTTTGTACAAATGGTTTAGCAATAGTTTAACGATTGTTCTGTTATTGATTTGTGGGTAGTTGGTTAGTTGGTTAGTTGGTCAGGTCTATTATAGTTTTATGCTTCTTATTACACCATTAAGTAATTTACCAACTTCGTCAGCTAACATTTTTATTTTATTATACTTGCACTCGTCTATGTATTTCAAATCTTTGGCTAATAACAGCTGATATTTTAGTTCTTCTAAAGAGCCACGGGATATTAGCAGAAACCTTTTGTATTCTTTATTTGAATTTCTTGCCTTTCCTTCTACAATGTTACTTGGTACTGAAACTGCTGCCCTTCTTATTTGGGAAATAAGACAGAACAATTCTTCTTTAGGAAAATCTTTTGTTATCTCATATATCAATAATACTAATTCGTGTGATTTCTTCCACAAAATCAATTTATCTGTATCTATATACATTCGAAATCTCCTATCACATAACTTAAGATATACATAGTTTCGCCATGTTTTCCGTAGTAGTTCCACTATTGTTCCGGTAGTTCTTCGATGCATTCGGCACTTAGGGTGACGGTACGGAGTTGGCCGGCAAATTCAAATTCCACCCAGACTCTGCGTTTGTGTTTGTCCAACTTTACTATTGTGCCCAGGCCATCTGATAGTGGGCCGTCTATTACTTTTACTGTTCTGCCTATCGTCAGCACTTTTGATGTTTCGATGCAGCCCTGATGCTTATATATCCACATAGAATATTCATAGTCGGATCCTTGGAGTTCTTTGAATTCTGCATCGTAGTTCAATATTTTATATAGTCCCGGGGTTCTTTTTATTTGTTCCGGTTCTATTCGTTCTTCCGAGTATAAAAATACATATCCGGGAAACAAAATCTTTTCTTTTTGTTGCCATTTGCCTTTGCGTTTTTCCTGCAGGATACGGGTCGGGGCAATGGATATATAGGTTTCATCCATCGCTGACAGGGATTCGGCAACATTTTTTTCTGATCCGGTTTTGCAATATATACAGTAGGCGTACATTCAATCACCTTTTAGTTGGTTAGTTTGTTAGTTGGTTAGTTAGTTAGTTGGTTAGTTAGTTAGTTTGTTAGTTGGTTAGTAGTTTTATCGTTCGTCGCCGGCGGCGACTTCGTCGGCAGCTGTTGCATAGGTGCTTACTATTGTTTTCATGCATTGTTTCAGTTTTTCCGGTGAGTTGAGGGAGTTTTGCAATACTCTTATTCCCATCATTATTTCATTGAAGCTGAGGTCCAATGGTTTTCCCACAAATATATTTTCGTGAGAGGTGGACTTGACTCCTTCTTCTTTGAGCATCAATTCCTCGTAGAGCTTCTCCCCCGGCC
This sequence comes from Clostridiales bacterium, assembly GCA_012522255.1. GTDB lineage: Bacteria > Bacillota > Clostridia > Lutisporales > Lutisporaceae > JAAYKT01. The sequence continues at coordinate 6,133 of JAAYKT010000219.1, read as the reverse complement.
TTAGGCCTATGAATTCTATTTTGATATCTTTGTCCGGCTCAAATCCGGAAAGCCTTATAAGGTCTCTGGCCAGATCCAGTATTTTTATGGATTGTCCCATATCCAGTATAAAGATTTCTCCGCCTTTTGCAATGGCTCCGGCTTGTATCACTAATTGTGCCGCTTCCGGTATGGTCATGAAGTATCTTGTTATTTGGGGATGGGTCACTGTTACAGGTCCCCCCTGGGCTATTTGGTTCTTAAACAGGGGTATGACACTGCCGTTGCTGCCTAAAACGTTGCCGAACCGTACTGCTGCAAATTCTGTTTTGCTGCGTTTGTCCATGGTTTGGACTATCATTTCTGCAAATCTTTTTGTTGCACCCATTATGTTTGTGGGGTTTACTGCCTTGTCTGTGGATATTAGGACGAATTTTTTGACTCCATATTCATCAGAGACTTGTACCACGTTTAGGGTACCGAATATATTGTTCTTCACAGCCTCTGTTGCATTCAGTTCCATTAAGGGCACATGTTTGTGAGCTGCCGCATGGAAAATCACGCCGGGCTTGTGCCGGGAAAATACTTGTCTAAGTCTGTCCTTGTCTCTTATGGATCCAATGGCCACTTCTATGTCTATTTCATGCGCGTATTGGTTTTTCAGCTCGTGTTCCAATACATAGGCATTGTTTTCATATATATCGTATATTATAAGTGTTTTGGGTTGAAATTTTGCCAGTTGTCTGCAGAGTTCCGAACCGATGGAGCCACCGCCGCCGGTGATCAGTATGGTTTCATCTTTTATGTACTGTGCTATTTGCTCCGTATGAAGCTTCACTTCGTCTCTGCCTAAAAGGTCTTCTATATTAACGTCTCTTATCATTTTGAGACTTACTTTGCCGTCTATCAGCTCGTATACTCCGGGGAGGGTCTTAAGCTTGCATTTTGTCTTTTTGCATATTTCTATCATTTCTCTTATTTCCGATTTGGGTGCCGAGGGTAGGGCTATTATTATCTCTTCTATATCTTTTTGTATCACTGCACTGAGTATTTTATCTCTGCCGCCCAAGACGGGCACTCCGTGGATGGAGGTTCTTATTTTTGTTCTATCGTCATCCACTACGGCAGCAGGAACGTAACCAAGCTCCGGGTTTTCTTTCATTTCTTTTATGACCATGGAACCTGCCTGGCCGGCGCCCACAATCAAGACTCTTTTTTGTTTTACTTGGCAGGGGAGATAAGCATGTTTTACACGTCTTATTAGCCTATAGCTCATCCTACTTAGGCCGATTAAAAAAAGGGTAAGCATGGCATTAATCAGATATACAGAATTGGGTTGCTGCATTTTCATTATCATACCGAATATGTATTCGGCAAAGGATGCTGTGCTGACAGCAAGAAATATTTGTACTAATTCATCTATGCTGGCATATTTCCAAAGGCTGGTATAGAGGCCATATATCATGAATAAGGATATTTTTAAAAATGTAATTATGATGACGGAATGTATAAATATATTATAGTAGTGGTTTGGTATTTGCCATTCAAATCGCAGCAATAGGGATATGTATAGGCATACGCTTACTATTATTGTGTCTGCGATTATCAGGGCAGCTTTTCTGCGGTAGGGTTGCATTGGCTTTCGTCTCCTTTTAGGTGTTAGGTGTCAATCGGTCATGTATTTGGCGTAGAGGTCCATAATGGTGCGGATTTCGTCTTTGTTAAAGCGGGAGTAAGCTATATGCTTTGCCCGCACTTTGTCTTCCGATGTTAATCCTTTTGCCACCATTGCTGTTAGTTCTTTTATGTCTTCTTTGCTCAGTTTTTTCAGTACAAAGTTTGCTATGGATACTTTATCCGCTGCCGTTACTTTATTTTTAATACTTTCCAATTTTTCTTTTGTTATTGCATATTTAGTATTGTCAACAGGTTTTTTTGTTTTGTTTGCTACACTGTTTTGCACTTTAGGTTTAGTTTGCTTTAGGGGAGTATCCTCACTTTCCCTATTGTCTTTTTGTATATTTTGCTGCGTATCAGCATCGTTTTGTGGTGTTTGTTCATTTGGTTCTTGTTCGCCGGTTTCATCTATTTCGACATTATCCGATATAAATTGTTCTTCCATTGTTGAAATTTGTTGGTCAATAAATTCGCTGAGTATCCTGTCTCCTAATTGGTACATTATTAGAAGGTATATGCCTGTTAGTAGTATTGCAGTTATTGTTATTCGTAGGATCCATTTTTTCATAAGGGGCCTCTTTTTAGCTGTTAGGTGTTAGGTGTTAGGTGTTAGGTGTTAGGGGTTAGGGGTTAGCTTTTAGCTGTTAGGGGTCAGGGGTTAGCCGTTAGGTGTTAGGAAAGAGCAGACAGTGTTGCCTGCCCTTTCTTTTTTGTATTTCTTTTATATTAATTTCATTCTTAATACTGCATTAATCACCTAAAATTATAAGCAATACTGCATGTGATGTACTGTAACCAGATCTGCTTATTTCTGCATTTACATTAACACTATTGCCAAATATTGTATTCATCAACGCCACACTAACGCTATCCTTCCCATCGGTCATTACTTCTAACATGGCTTTATATTTATAGTCCATATCAAAATCCTCCGAATTTTGTTTACCATAAGCCAAAAGATCTTTTACACTAATTTCTTTGTCAAATGACTTATTAACCATGATTTCGGTTCCATCCTCAAAAACCACAGATTTAACTTTTAGTGTAGCTCCTGCCGGTTCTATTTTAATTGATTCTATTTCTCCACCACCAGACAAATCAATTGAAAAATGAGTTCCATCTATTCTTTGCGCTGTCTTATCAGTTTCACCCACCTTGAGTACAACACTGGTCAATGTTGCATCCGGATCTTCATCCCTATCCCTGTCTGGGCGTGGTGTCGGGGGTTTGGTGTCGGTTACCGCTTTGCCGTCACCTATCACTGTTTGACCGGCGATTTCAGCTTTTTTATCGAGGTCGATTATTGTTTCTTTAGGTTTTTGTTCTATTTTAACATCATCTGCTTTAACTACCGCTTTTTCTATAGTACCGGTCCCTTTGATCTCTGTTTTCGCTTCTATGGTTAGGTCCTTAACAACCGCACCTTTTGCTATTTTCATTTCTGTATTTGCAGCTGTAGGTGCAACGGTAAGTTTGCCCACTGTTCCCTCCGTAACATTGATAGATACGTTGGGTGCATCAATTATCAGCTCTTCGATGTCGCCTTCTATTTCAATTTCCGCATCTGCATTCAAGGGTATTACTTCCACATAGCCGTATCCGTAACCGGTAAGGTTTTCCTCTGATAGTTTTGCAGATCCTTTCAGCTCCACATCGTCTACTGAAGAATTCCCCACTAATACTATCGTTACTTTACCGTCTTTTTTAAGCACAACCAAGGTTCCGCTTAGGCTGGAGTTCTTTATGATAATGCTGTTATAACCTCCGCCTCGAACTATGGTTCTGCCTTCTATTTTGACATTATCCAAAGTCAGGTTGCCCTCACCTACTCCGTGGGCTACGTATAGATTGCCCTTTATATTCATATCTTTGAGGGTAACGCCGGGGGCATTTACAACTATGCTTCCCGATGTATCTCCTGTATATATACCGGCTTTGAATTTTAATGAGCCGGCAATGTTATCTATAAGTTTTACCGTTTCTGCTCTTGTTATGTAGTCAGTAGGCGCCAGAAAGTTTCCGGGTTTGCCCGTCATGTAACCTTTTTCCGCCAAAGCCGCCACGGCTATTACAGCCCAGTTTGCCACTTCGGTGTAATCTTTATAGGAATTCAGGAGAAAAACATTGCCGGGCTCCATATCAAAAGCATTATAAAGCACCACTGCGGCTTCTTGTCTTGTAATGTTTGACAAAGGCTTGAAGCTGCCTTTTCCATCACCTTGAATAAAACCTGCTTCTACGGCTTTTAAAATATCGTCGGTGTACCACATGCCTCCAGCTACGTCATCAAAACCTTTTGCACTCTTTTTTATATGCATCAGAACTCTGCTAACCATGGTAACAAATTCTGCTCTTGTTATATTGCTGTTGGGGTTGAACAGACCGTCTGTTCCTTTGACTACTCCGTAATCGCCCCATTTTTTCATTACGTCTTTTGCCCAATGACCCTCCAAATCAGAAGGTTGAGCAAATACAAAAATGCTGTTTGTAAGTATTAAAATTATGATCAATATAATTGCCAATGCAGAACTTTTTTTATATGACATTTCCATTCCTCCCCATTTTTTAATTTATTAATTTTTTAGTGAACAATAATAAAACTAAATGTCGAATTTTATCGATACATAGTTTTATTTGCAGTATGTTGCCTTCAGTTTATAGCTATTAGAATTCCCGATAAAATAATCGGAAAGGTAGCTATAATTGTTATAATAATCAATGACTGTCTTTCGGAGGGCGTTAAACGATTGGCAACATTATTTTTATCTGCGGATCTTAATTTTTTTAACGCAGTTTTCAGATTATCAATTATGTACAAATCTAATCGCCCCTGTTTTGTCCATAGTTATGTATAGTTGGATTATAACAAAAAATCCACTTTAAGTAAAGAATATTGATACTTGAAAAACAAGTTTTAAATCAGAAAATGTCGAAGAAGCGTTTTCTTGTTTTGAATTTAATAGGTTCTCCGGCTTTTATTATTTTGTTTTCTATTAATGCTTTTGGATTTTTACAGATAAGTCTTTGGCCTACACCGTCTCCGCCGATGAAATCAGCCAGGTCTAAGGCCTTTGACAAGACAGGTTTTCTATTTCTAACAGAGTGGGCATCGCTTGCTATGAAATGAACCATATTGTGTTTTATCAGCGTTTCGGAAAAGCTTTTTATTTCTTTGCCGCTAAGTCCCGTGAGGCTGGTGCTGTTAATTTGTACGAGGCAGCCTTCTTTCATAAAGTCATAGACCAAATTTGGTTGATGCAATATACGATAGTTTCTTTCCGGGTGGGCGATTATGGGCACATAACCTTTGACTTGCATATTGTAAAGGGCGTCAAATGCAAAATCAGGTACATCCGTCATGGAAAATTCCACTAAGGCATACCTGCTGTTGTTTAATGTGAAGCATTCGTTGTTTAAAAGGTGTTCATAGCTGTTACGGGCTAAGTATATCTCGTTGCCCTGCAGTATTCGAAGCGCCCGGGAATTTCTTTTCAGCTCTTCATTTAGCAGTTCAATTTTTTCACTTACTTTTTCGTTGTTTCCTTCCCCGTGAATGTAATGGGGGGTTGCAATTATAGTGGAGATACCATCCTGTTCAGCAATCTCGCACATTTCCATGGTTTCTCTAAGATCCCCGGCACCGTCGTCCGTATCATATATTATATGGCAGTGTATATCTATCATGGCACCCGGTCCTTCTTTTTAACCTTTTTTGAGATCAATTCCCGTATTTTATAGTCGGAGAAGTCTTTTGACCAAAGCGATGTTATTTTTCTTTTTTCGCTAATCTGATCTTCATAATATCCGCTGGAGTAATAGTAGTAGTATTTGTAGTAGCCTGCGCCTTTTGTTGGAATTTTGTTTAAAACTGTTCCCAGAAGGTTTGCTTTTACATTTATTAATAACTCTTTTGCCCTTTGAGCCGCCTCTAATTCCACATCGCCGGAGGATACCACAAGGATGGTACCGTCTGCATAGGAAGAAACGATGGCTGCATCGGTGACAACACCTACAGGTGGGGTATCTATAATGACATAGTCAAAATTATTCTTCATTTCCGCTATCATGTTTTTTATTTTCTCAGAGCCAACTATTTCAGAGGGGTTGGGTGGTATGGGTCCTGCTGTCATCACAAAGAGGTTGGGCTGTTCTTCTATTTGTGTTATATGCTTTTCCCAGGGCAGTGATTACGCAAGGACATTTGTCAGCCCTATTTTGTTGGGAAGGCTGAATAGTTTGTGTGCTTTTGGTTTTCTGAGATCCGCATCCAATACCAATACACGGCTGCCAACCTGCGCCAGGGTAACCGCGAAGTTAGCAGAGATGGTGCTTTTACCCTCAAAGGGGCCTGCGCTGGTTATAACTATGGATTTGATGCTCTTGTCTATGCTGGAAAACATCACGTTTGTACGCAGGGTTCTGTAGGCTTCGGCTATGGTGGATTTTGCCCCGCTGTGCAGTATCAGTCCGTTATTTT
>JAAYKT010000218.1 GCA_012522255.1 Clostridiales bacterium | reverse complement strand
CATAAATGTGCTTAACATATTAAATGTCAGATAATCAATTATTTCCCGGGAAATAAAATCTAAAATTAACTGCAAAATTTCCTGTTCTAAAGAGAGTATATCCTTTTCGTGGTATAATATTAAAAACAGGTTGTTTCGCTGAGGGGTAGATAATATGGCAATAACGATTAATCATTATACGGGTTTTGAACCGGATAAAAACTTATTGGCTAAATTGCTTAAGGTCCATAAAGATACTTTACTGTTTAAAGATGCCATGGCATTTGTAAATATCAAAAAAGACTTAATAAAACCTAAATTTATATTAAAAAGATTTGAAATATATAAAGTATATGATACAGGCCTTGTGATTGGGGATATAAAGCTCAATAGCAAGACCCTTGTCAAGATGTTAAATATAAATGCTCCGATTTTTGTATTTGCAGGCACCGGCGGTAAAGAGATAGAATTGTATGCGGATGATCTGACCGATTATTTTGAAAAATATGTTTTAGACCAAATGGCTTATATGGGATGCTTATATTCCTTGGAAGCCATGAGGCAAACACTCAAAAATACCTATAAGATAGAGAACTATATATCCTTTGCACCGGGCTCTTTACCTGATTGGGATGTAATAGAGACCAAAAAGATATTTGAGCTTATGGGAGAAGAATATAAAAAGATTGGGTTAAGGATTTTAGACAGCGGAATGGTTGACCCCCTCAAAACAATCTCCGGAATACTATTTGAATCAAATGATGTTTTTAACAGCTGTCAGTTATGCAACAGGGAAAACTGCCCTACAAGATTAAGAAGTTATGTAAGCAAGTTACAAATATGACTGAAAAAGGGGAATCCAAATGAGCTGTCTTATCAATCCGTCAAGCCAAGGGATGCTGCTATCGGAGGCAATATCTTCGATAGATTTTGAATTGCCCTGTTCAAAAGGCACCTGCGGTAAATGTAAGGTTAGAGTTATTGATGGCAAGGTTTCGGAAATAAGTCGTGACGAAAAAAAGTTTTTATCCCTCGATGAAATAGAAAAGGGATATAGGCTCGCTTGCTTTACAAGAATTTATTCTCCGGTAGTCATAGAAACAATCAATAAGAAAATTAATGTTTTGGATGAGGGAAGATACAAAAAATTTTCATTTAAACCTTTAATAAAGGAAGATAAGTATGCAGTAGCTATAGATATTGGGACAACTACTATAGTAATCAATTTGTTGAAGGGTGATTCATCTCATGCAGTGAACTCGGTTGGCGGAGTAAATGAACAAAGAAGATTCGGGTTGGATATTATTTCTCGGATTGATTATTCTATAAGTTATTCCCATGATATAATTCATGAAGTGGTTATTACGCAAATAAATAAGATGATAAACAGTTTATGTAAAGAGTCGAAAGTGGACAATAGTGACATAAAGTATGCAGTGGTAACGGGAAATACGGCTATGCTATATTTTTTCAGCAATCAAAACCCCAAGGGTATTGCCTTTTATCCCTTTTCCGTAAATTCATTATTCGGGTGTTTTATGGGAAATAATTTTGGCTTAAACATGGCAGCGGATGGGAAAATATATATTCCACCCTGTATATCTGCCCACGCCGGGGCAGATTTGACCTGCGCCATATTGGCAAGTTCTATGCTGGAAAATGATAAGACTTCTCTTTTGGTGGATATGGGAACCAACGGAGAAATAGCACTTTACAGCAAGGGTATCATTAGATGCTGCTCCACGGCTGCAGGCCCGGCTTTTGAAGGCGTAGGTCTAAACTGTGGATCCACTGCTGTGGAAGGAGCTATATGCAGTGTAAAGTATGATAAAAGGTCTAAAACCATAAAGTTTAAAACAATAAATAACAACCCTCCCGCCAGTATTTGTGGCTCAGGCATCATTGATGCCATATCAGTATTTTTATCCTCAGGAATTATAGACACTACGGGAAGGCTCATAAAAGAAGGCCATGACTTTGTGAAAAACATTTGTGAGATAAACGGGCAGCCTTCGTTTAAATTTGATAATAGTCCTGTTTATATAACTCAAAAAGATATAAGGCAAATACAATTGGCCAAAGGGGCTATTGCAGGAGGTATCGATACTATGATTTTTGAGGCAGGACTTAATGCCGGCGATATAGATAATTTTTATATATGCGGCGGTTTTGGGACTTTTTTAAATATCAAATCCTCTTCCAATATGGGACTTATACCCTGTGGAATTGAAGAAAAGGTGATTACATTGGGAAATGCAGCTTTACAAGGGTCATCCTTGATAGCGCTGAGCAGTAAAAGCATTCAAGAATGTGAGAAAATTGTAAGAATGTGTAAGTATACGGAATTAGCCGACAGCCCAGTATTTAAAGAAAAATATTTAAAAGGAATGTCTTTTTAGCTTAACTATTTCATCATAAGCCTTATATCATCCCCAAAAAATTCAAACATACGAAACTTTCCGAATAAGCGGGATGTTATCCGTTCTGAGTAGTCTCTCAATATTTCATTTACATCCAAATTGGTGGCAACTATCATTTTTTTGCTGTTTATCAATCTTTTGTTCAATATATTATATATCACCAGGCCTGAAAATTGTGTTGAAAGCTCAGTACCCAAGTCATCAATGATAAGCAAATCACATTCATTTATATCATTTAGCGCTTCTTCGCCTTCATCCTCTTTGTCAAAATTATACTTATACTTTCTGACCAGATCCATCAAATCCGGAGCGGATTGGTATATAACGCTTTTTCCCGATTGCAGCAATTCTTTGGCTATGGACTTGCAAAGAAAAGTTTTACCGAGTCCCGGCCTGCCGATAAAAAGCATATTGTTATTATGGCAGTCAAAATTATGCACATACTTAATGCATTCAAGGAATATCTGTTGCATGTTTTTACGTGGAGAAAGGTTGCTTTTGGCGGGAACATCAGAATAATACTCTATATTAAAATGGTCAAAATCTTCTTTGGATGCACCCAAATTTGCCTGCATATGATTATGTTTTATCTGTTTTTGTATAAAACAAGTACATTTTTGCAGTCCTATATAACCTGTATCTTTACATTTATCACAATCATACTTGAGCTCCAAATAATCGCGAGGATAGTTGTTAGATAGGAGCAAACCCAGTTTTTCTTCATTCAATTGACTTTGCCTTTTTTGCAAATCAGCCAAATATTTTTCTTTATTTCTTTCTTCTGTTAAATAGGCTTTTGCCATATCCAAACCCAGTCTAATCATTTCTTTTTCTATATCTAAAAGCCTCGGTAATTGGTTATATGTTTTTTCCTTACGTTTTTCTAATTCCCTTTTGTTGCGCTCATTTGATTCTTCATACTCGCTAAATATCAGATTTATATTAGCCATTTAGATCACCTCTGCTTTTTTTCAAAAGCTTTTGCTTTAATGCCTCCGCATCATATGTACGTCCTGTAAAATTATCAAACGTTTTCCCGGGCTTATCATAGGTTTTGCTTGTTCTTTTACTTGGTTTTGACTGATAAGCTTCTACTTCTGCCATTGTCTTAAAACCTTTTTCGTACCAGTCAGTAAGGATCTTGTCCATATAGGAAATAGAGGGCTTTATGGTATTTACAGTGAGTTCGCACGCCTTTAAAATTATATCTTCGCTAAACGAATAATCATAAAACCATTTATGCATTATTTTTTCCTCTCCCATGGTGGGTTGACGTTTTATTCTGAGAAAACTCAAAACTTTACTATAATTTTGCCATCTTTCTTTGTAGCGGTTAGAATGCTCCAAGGCTTTTTCTTCCGAATCGATACCTGAATCAAACCAGTTACGGGCCACTTGTTTCAGATAGGGCAAATCCTTTATGTTTCTTGAGTAACAATAGTCAATTATCATAATAACAACTTGTGTGGGAAAACCATAATCTTCAATCCAATCTAAAAATGTATAGATTTCGTTTTGGGATAATTCTCTGCCATAAGTCTTATGTATATAATCAAACATTTTTTTAATTTCGTTATTTTGCCTGGCCAGTATAATCCGGTCTACGCTGTGCCTTCCGGGTTTTTTATCGTCCCCTTTTATATTTAACATAAGCTCTCTTATACTTAGATATTCTATGGAGTTAATGTTTTCTTCAAAGGAAGGGGTTATACGGATTATTCTCTGTTCAGCCCAGTAAGCCCATGCCTTTTCCACTGTTTCAATGCTTGTCCCCACAGTCTTTGCGATAGTTTCATTGGAAAGGCAATTGCTTGATTGGCTGCAGGAAGACTTAAGGCCCAAAAGATAGATTTTCACATAGTCTCCGGGGGCCCCCGGCATATAATGGTTAATAAATACATTTTCAACTAATGTATTTCCCAAATCCTCGTTATAGTGTTTAAGACGAAAATAATTCACTAAAAAGCCTCCCCAAAAGCTAAACTCTTTTATTCATTATAGCATTAAAAAGAATTTTATATTTAGAAAAATCGCTTTTTTAAAAATAATGAATAATACTTCTTAAAATTGCATATGCTTGACTCTTACAGGGAATAAAAAATTTTTATTGAATATATATAGTAATTAGTATAGAATGGAATAAGCCTATGGAAGGGAGATGTATTGATGGAAGGAAGCGATGGTGGAGATAACTTTAGCAAGCTAAAGTTCAAAGCAAAAAGCTTTGGTTCCAAAGCCCTAAATAGCTTAAAGAATTACAAAAGCATCATAAGTAAGCATAGCAGCGAAGAAAAGAAACTGTACATAAAAAAACCTTCTAATTTTAAAATCACAAATAGCAAAAGATTCTTAGTGAGCATATCCGCAGTTGTATTGATTTTTATATTGCTTTATATGGCATTTGCAAAGAATGCTTATTCCGTCTCTGTAAACAATATAGAAGTCGGCAGAATAAAAAACAAAAACGTGGCGATTGAAGCAATGGGCGGGTTAAAAAAACAATACGAAATACAAAGCGGAACTTCGGTATCCTTTGATTTTGAACCTGCATATGCAAAAGTGAGAGCATCAAAGAAAGAACTGTTGGATAGCAAAGCCTTGCAAGAACAGTTTGTGAAATATATAAGCTATAGGGTTAAATCTTATATTATTTATGCAGATAATGAGGCAATAGCATGTTTCAAGACTAAAGAAGAAGCTGATGATGTTTTGGAAGCGGTTAAGGAGAATTACCTAAAAGGTGTAAAAAAAGAAGAACTTAAGGAAATAACTTTTGATAAAGCCGTGGAAATAAAAGAAGAATTTGGCGAGCTTTCGGCTATGACAAGCGTAGAAAAAGCCCGAAAATTTATTATCGACGGTACAAATGAAGTAAAAACGCACAAAGTTGCATCAGGGGAGACCTTTTGGAGCATATCAAGAAAATATGATATAACCGTTGAAGAATTAGAAAAAGCAAACCCGGAAGCAAATTCCGCAAGGATTCAAATAGGCCAGGAACTCAGCCTTATTGTTCCGAAGCCTCTTATAGGTGTTAAAACCGTGGAAGAGGCTACATATATAGACAAGATTCAATTCGATCAAAAATTGGAGTTTAGCGATAGTTTATATAAGGATCAGACATCTATTCGGGTTAAAGGTGTTTACGGTGAAAAAGAAGTATCAGCCATTATCACAAAAGTAAACGGACTTGAAACCGACAGAGAAATTATTAAAGAAAAGGTAATAAAAAAGCCTAAGGAACAGATTTTAGTCAAGGGAACCAAAGAACCCCCACCCAAAAAGGGAACAGGAGTATTCGCAACACCTACAAGAGGAAGCATATCTTCCCGATTTGGAATGAGAAGAGGCAGGCATCACGATGGCCTTGATATAGCAGCTCCTTTGGGAACACCCGTTAAGGCAGCTGATGGCGGTGATGTTATATTTGTAGGGACCAGCGGTACATATGGTAAATTAATAAAGATCGATCACGGAGCGGGTTTTCAAACCTGGTACGGACATTTAAGCGCATACAGCGTCAAGGTTGGTGACAAGGTTTATAAAGGGCAAATAATCGGTGCAGTAGGCAATACGGGAAGAAGTACAGGGCCTCATTTGCACTTTGAAATTAGGAAAAACGGTGTGCCTAAAAATCCGTCAAGTTATTTATAGAAGAATATTACTGTACACATGCTGTTTACTTAATGCTTCTATTGTCAGAAATATTAGTGTTTGACAGAAATTGCCTTGTAACTTAGGAGTCGTGTCAGATACAACAATCTGTAATCATGGATAATCCATGGTGTGAATTATAAAGAAGAACTTCGGTTCTTTTTTTTTCGGTGTCACCTTTTACATGTTAAAAAGAATAGAGTATAATATGCATAGAATCAGATAAAACAGAAAGTACGGTAGGAGGCATATAAATGGCGGTTATAGATTTTAAGTGCAATGATTGCGGAGAAAAGTTCTTTGAGATTGTAAGCATTGCCGACAGAGATAAAGTAAAGTGTCCCAAATGCGGAAGTCATGACGTGGGGCAGGTTTTTGAGGGCCAATGTGCCGGTGCAAAAAAAAGCAGTTGCGGTGGCAGTTGTGGAGGTTGCAGCGGCTGTCACTAAAAAATACCAATGAAGTTGCCATAAGATTAATATATAATGTATCTGTATTCACAGTGGACAAGTTTTATTAACTTATCCACTTAGAGCTAAATAGAAAAAGGTGAATCGGATATGAAAAAGAAGTCTTTTTTGATAGTGCTTGTATTTTTAATAGCGCTATTTTTAATAAAACCAAATCCGTTATACAATATAGCAAAGCAAAAAGGATATAAGGCTTTAAAGGTTATTGTTTACTATAATAATATCAAACCGGACAAGGATTCAGACTTTATTGAGACAAGTCATTTCATTATTAATGGAAAAAGTACAGAAAAAACTACTGTAGAAGAACTTGGTAATCTATTGGAAAAGTCTTATTATCTGATAGGTGATGAATTTAATTATTATCCCGAGAAAAAAACTCCTGTGATAGTCTACGGATCAATGGAGGAATTCTGGAATCAGAATAAATCATTGGACGGACAGTCTGTAATGGGCCTGTATCATTTGGGTGTAATACATTTAGTGGTGCCGGAAGTATTTGACATGGATTTGGACGAATACGAAAAAAATGGCCCCGTCCTTCATGAATACACTCATAAAACAGTAGATGATATAAGTTGCGGTAATGTGGAAATCTGGTTTACTGAAGGTTTGGCATTATATCAAGAATACCTAAATTACGGTGTGGTTTGGGCAGATGGCATAACATACGAAAAGCAATATACAATGGAGGAATTGAGGAAGGACTTTTTGTCATTGGATTCTGTACAAGCTTATAAACAGTCTTTGATTATAATAAAAGACATTTATCAAAATGAAGGCAAGGATAAAATAATAGAGTTGATAGAAGAACTCGGTAAAGGAATTGTTTTGGACGATGCATTGAATAAAGTAGGCTTGGAAATCGAAACTTTAGAGGGTAAATGAAAAAACTGTAGAATATATATATAAATTGTATAAAGGTTTTAATAAATCAAAAATAGTAAAGAGGGGATAAATATGAGCAGCAGAATTTTAGTCGTTGACGACGAAAGACCAATAGCAGACATAATAAAATACAACCTGGAAAAAGAAGGCTATAAGGTTTTTATTGCAGAAGATGGCAAACAAGCAATTGATGCTACATATGAACATAAACCGGAGCTTATAATCTTGGATATAATGCTGCCTGTTATGGACGGCTTTACTGTATGCAAAAAGCTGAGGGAGAATATTAGCACTCCCATTATAATGCTGACGGCAAAAGAAGAGGAAGTAGATAAGGTATTGGGGCTTGAACTGGGTGCCGACGATTATATGACAAAACCTTTCAGTGTCAGAGAGCTTTTGGCCAGGGTCAAGGCCAATATACGAAGAGTGAGCTTTCAAAACAACGGTTTGAATGGCACCGGGCAGCTGATAAAATCAGGAAACCTGATAATTGATTTGGATAGATATGAAATTAGAAAAAGTGATAAAGTTATCGAATTGACTCTAAGGGAATTTGAATTGTTAAAGTACTTGGCATTGCGTTCGGATCAAGTTCTTTCCAGGGAGACCTTGCTGGAGGAAGTTTGGGGTTACGAATACTACGGAGATGTGAGGACAGTTGATGTTACAGTTAGAAGGCTCAGAGAAAAGGTAGAAGATGACCCGAGTAATGCAAAGTATGTACAGACAAAGAGAGGCGTAGGTTATTATTTCAGGAGGGTATAGCTGATGTTAAAAAGCATCCAATGGAAGCTGGTAATAATATATGTTCTCTTGGTTTGGCTGGCAATGTCTATAATAGGACTATATATTGCACAGGCTGTGGAAAAGGACCAGATAAGCAATTTAGTGGGCAGCGTTGTAGCTAAAGGGAATTATCTTACTTTTTTGTTAAAAGATAAAATGACAGGTGTCTATAATGTCCAGGACATTATTGACTATTGGTTTGTGGGGCAGGGTGAGCAGATTCACTCCGTTTATATTTTTAATAAAAGCGGGAGGTATCTGGCTCACAAAGGCGGGGAAATGCGGGATCCCATAGAAGACGGCTATATTATCGACAGGGCTTTAAAGGGAGAGGTAGTAAAAGACTACAACAGCGTAATAGATTTAAAACGAAACTACAAAAGCATAGCACTTCCCATACTATCCGGCAGTGATGAATTGCTGGGAGCAATATATTTAAATATAGATCTTACCGAGATAAACAAATCCATTATGAACATCAAAAATATACTGACAAGTGCCACGATATTGGCGATATGTATCACCATGCTTTTGGGAAGCATCTTGGCAAGAACCATTACCGGACCGATAAAAGAGGTAACATCACAGGCGGAAAAACTTGCTAAGGGTGATTTTGGCCATATTATAGCAGTTAAATCTGATGATGAAGTGGGCCAATTGGCAGAGATGTTCAATTATATGACTTTAAGATTAAAAAGCACATTGGATGAGATGTATAACGAAAAATCAAAAATAGAAACTATTCTTACCTATATGACAGACGGTGTTGTAGCCGTAGACATGAATGGCAGGATACTTCATGCCAATCCGGCGGCTTTTAAGGTTTTTAAAATAAAAGAAAAGGAAATAGAGGGAAAACAATTCAACGAGATAACCAAGGAATTGAATTTGGATTTTAAGCTAAAGAATTTAAACTTTGACGAAGAAGACAAAAATAACATTATCAGCATCAGGGATTCTATTATCAAAGTCAATATAGTGCCTTTTAAAAACGAACGTTATGAAATAGCCGGCGCTATAATCGTGTTGCAGGATGTAACAGAGCAGGAAAAACTTGATAGGATGAGAAAAGAATTTGTTGCCAATGTTTCTCATGAACTTAGAACACCTCTGACTACAATTAAAAGTTATGCCGAAACATTACAGGACGGAGCAATAGACGACAGGGATTTGGCTGTTAATTTTATACGGGTTATAGAAAGCGAATCCGACAGGATGACAAGATTGGTAAGGGATTTGTTGATGTTGTCAAAATTGGATTATGATAAAGAAGAGTTCAATATGAAGGAAATGAATATTCTAAAAGTAGTTAATGATTGTATTTATAAAATGGATATATCGGTGAAACAAAAAGACCAAACTATAAGTTTCGAGAGTTTAGGTGAAATTCCCCTAATCATAGGGGATAAGGACAGAATAGAACAAGTGGTCATTAATATAATCAGTAATTCCATTAAATATACTCCTGAAAAAGGAAAGATAGCGGTAAAACTTTTAGCGGATGACGAATATATATATATTAAGGTAAAAGATAACGGAATGGGTATACCAAAAGAAGATGCCGCAAGATTGTTTGAAAGGTTTTACAGGGTGGATAAGGCCAGATCCAGGGTATTGGGTGGAACCGGTCTGGGGCTTTCCATTGCAAAACAGATTGTGGAGGCACATAAGGGTACTATTAGTTTGGAGTCCGACTATGGCAAAGGCACTGAGGTAACAATAAAGCTGCCTCAAAAAGGAGTTGTAAACCTATTTTAACAGTACTGTAACAATATTGTAATATAGTTCATGTATAATATAGTTAATAGGTTTTCTTATGTTGTTACTATTCAATGTTGTTTGCTTAATGCTTTTAGTATTAGAAATATAATAATCTGATATACGATGTAAACTGTAACCTTATATTTTCGGAGGAGATGCCCGGTGCTTAATAAAAAATTTGTTAAGATAATAATAATTATTTTAGTTTTATCTATGGTAATATTTCCTTTAATTTCAGCTTTCGTCTCTGCAGATGATTGCAACATGATTATGTTTAATTTTACAGAAGACGATGGAGAAGAAATCTTAGAACCTAAGATTTTTTATAGCAAAGATATAACTATTATAGGCAATGCCCCTGAAAATACTGAAATTACAGTTAGCAAGCACTGGTGGAAGCCGTCAAAAAAAAGAAGTATTATTTTTAAAGATATAAACGGTGGATTGAACAGCAAAGGCAAATGGGTATTCCAAAGTGAATGCTCACATTCTGTCGGTGCTTCGGGTATTTTTGCTATACCTTTAAAAATAAATATTGGGAAATACAAAATAGAAGTTATGGCAAAAAATGATGATGTTACCATTTATAAAGAGATTGAAATAGAGTATAATGATAAAGAAGAAATCGATAAAGAATTCAGAATAAAACTATTTAGGGACTTGAATCTGAATATGTAATGATTTGCTTGTCAAGGACTGGTAATTTTGAAATTAGAAAGAATTAAAACAGCAATTCTTATTTTTTTAGTGCTAATAAGTGTAATATTAACTACCCGTATATGGTTGGATTTAACCACGCCGGGTATTTTTATTATGTTTAAAAACAGAAACATTAAAAAAGTACAAAACACCAATAATGAATTTGACAATACATCACTTATTAAGCCGGAAAAAATGATAATCAATAATAACGGCAAGCACACTTTAATATTTAATGACAGGGATAAAAGTACAATATATAATAGGATTACAGAGGAAGCCATAAGCCTCATTAAAAATATGCTGAGTTCGAAAAATACTGTTTACAGGGAAACTTTAGCTTATGAATTTTTAAACAAATTAAGATCGGGAAGCAATGTAGAGGTAATATTCCCCTTTTCTTATGATATCAAACTATTGTCAGGTCTTTTGGGATTGGACAAAACAGAACAAAAGGATGTTAAAAACATAGATTCAATAATCATTTCCTTTGATAATAATTTGTTTTATATAACGGATAAGAATTTGGAAAGCATCCACAAATACAGCTTTTTTGAACCCAAAAGCAATATGAAATTTCTTTTGGACTTGGTTAATAAGTCACAAACCTATTCTTATGTGTTTTTGAATGAGATTGACCCGGAAAAATATAGTCTAGATGTATTGATTCCGGTATATAGTTCTGTTTTTGGATTGCCAAAGCTAACAGCTAAAAATGAAGTAGACGGTAATTCTAAAAACATTGCTGCTGATTTTTTTGGAATTGATGTCAGTTCTTTAAGGAGTATTGTCGAAACTGACGGAACTGTTGTATACACGGATGGTTCTGAAAAAGGAATGAAAATTCAAAAAGACGGCTTTATTGAATACATTAATTATTCAAGCAGCCTAAGGCCGCAAAAACTTGTACTGTCCACATATGATATGGTTAATATGGCAACAGATTTTATTAATAAACACATAGGTTTTCCCAATGATGCTTATATATCTTCCGTTGAAAGCACAAAAGATGAACAATGTATAATAAGATATGATTACAGGCATGAAGGAATCCTCATAATTAATGATAACCCGGAGCTTAATAACCCTATGGAAATAGAGATATCTGATGGAAAAGTTAAAAGTTTTAAAAGACTTATAAGGCACATTGATGAGGCGGATGAAATAAAAAATATAAAAAACCCTCTGGATATTATAGATATTTTGTATAAACGACTAAGTGAAAAGAACATAGATCTTGACGAAGTTGAAATTATGGATATTTATTTATCTTATTTAGGATATGGCCATGAAGACAATATATATATGCTTCCCGTTTGGGTTTTGCATGTGGCTGCGAATGAAGGTAGAGAAGGCAAGTTTATGATGAATGCAGAATCAGGCGTCATACTGTCGGAACCGTATTGATTATGTATACCCAGGAGGTAAACTATGAATTGGTCAAAGGCCAAAACCATACTTATAATAGTATTTCTTATAGCTGATATTTTTTTGTTTTATGTTTCTTTTGGCAATGATATTATAAACACGGGAGAAGAAGACATAGCAAAGGTTCTCGAGTATCTAAAAAGTCACAATATCACAATAAAAGGGACAATACCCGGCAAGGGCAATCCTGCCTCTTTGCTCTATGTAAAATATAAAGTTTTTGGCATAGAAGAAGCAAAAGAGGTATTCTTTAATTCTGACGATAATATTATTGTTAAGGAAAGCGAAGAAAAGGTTTTATTAGAAAACGATGTAATACTTTTGGAATTGCACAGTAATGGTGAAATATTTTACCTGGATAAAAGACTGAACAACAAAGGCAATATTGCAGCAGATGAAGGGAAGGTATCGAAAAATATTGAAAGCTTTTTAAGGCTGTTAAATATAAACTTGGATGAAGCTGTAATGATTAAAAAAGATGCAAAGGACAATTACATTAAATTAAAATACATTCAGAGCTACAAGAATCGGTTTTTAGATAAAACCTATGTAGAAATAAAAGCTTTGGATGATGGGATATCTTATGCGAAAGTCCTATGGTTTGAATCTGTAGAAAACGGCAAAACTAAAAATGAGGTGATTTCTCCAATAAAGGCATTGTTGAAGCTATCTGAGCTTTATGGTGATGAAAATGCCGAAGTTATAGTGGATGAGGTAACCCAGGGGTATTATTTCAGCTACAGCATGGAGAAAACCTTTGAGGTCAGGTCAGTAATTGAAGGAAATGCAATCCCTGTATGGAGAATTACGACCAATGTGGGTAATGTTTACATTAATGGCTATAATGGTACTGTTGAAGAAAATTGAAGGATAGTGTAATATTTGATTGTATGACCTTTTAAAAAAGGCTATAATCTAAGAAACTGTAAGTAAACCGAGACAAAAACAAACCATGGATAAGGAGAAGAAAGCATTGGATAAGCTGATAATTGAAGGCGGGCACTCATTGCAGGGGGAAGTGAGTATCAGCGGGGCAAAGAATTCTGCGGTGGCTATTTTACCGGCATCATTGCTGACAAAGGAAAAATGCACAATAAAAAATCTCCCGGATATTAAAGATGTATATTATATAAATAATAT
>JAAYKT010000217.1 GCA_012522255.1 Clostridiales bacterium | reverse complement strand
GGTTAGAGACGCACTTAAGGGTATCGGTTTTACGGATGATAACACGTTAATTGAAAGTATGGTACCGGATACATATGCGCTAAATTGAGAAATGCGCAGCATTAGCAGTGACAGGGAAGTAAAACTATTTGTTCAGGGATCCTATGCGAATAATACCAATGTTCGATTAAACAGCGATGCCGATATCGCCGTCGTTTTAGAATCTACATTTAGACCAAAATACCGTCCAGGTTTACTCGGCAAAAACTATGGTTTTTCGGATTCTGCAGATAACATACAACAGTTTAAGAATGATGTTCAACAAGCACTTATCAAGAGATTTGGAAGAGATGTTGAAAGGAAAAATAAATCAATTAAAGTCCATGGAAATTCCTATCGTGTTGATGCAGATACTGTACCATGTATGAGATACAGGGATTACTCCGATGATTACTCTTTGAATCCTAACAATTATGTAAGTGCTATTTTTATTCAACCAGATGAAGGCGAGGGTATTATAAACTATCCAGAGCAACACATCATTAATGGGCGTACAAAGAACGCGGAAACTCACCTGTATTTTAAGAAGATGGTTAGGATAATTAAAAGAATGAGGTATTTAATGCAGGATTACCAATATGCCTCTGCAAGTGGGATTAGTTCTTTCGGATTGGAGTCATTATTATGGAATATCCCTAACTCTCTCTATCTTGAAAACTCACAATACAGGCTGGTATATATGTTCCATTGCATCTTGAGTTACCTTAATGTAAATAAAGAACTATTACTGCTTTATAAAGAGGCAAATGGCATTAAGCCCCTCTGTCCTACACAGGCCGACTTTGGAAACTATCTATCGTTTTTAGGAGATCTATCTATATTTTATGAGTACGAATAATAGGAGGCCTTATGGACGGTATACTAAAAGCTTTAATCAAATGGGCTGCATCTATAGCTGTATTATTATTTGCTTTCTTGGAACTTGGACTTAACGAAGGACACTCTCGGGATAACCTTAGTTTTAGCGTATCGATTACTTTCTTCTTAATGACGGCCTATGTATTCTGTCTTTGGAAATACAATCCTTTTTTGAAAATTCCAAAACTAAAGAAGATCTATCAGGGCTCCTTGGAAAGTAGTTTTAATAATGTCAATAAAGATTGTACCGTCACAATAAAACAAACACTGCTGAAAACTCAAATTAGGTTAACTACTAATGAAACACAAAGTCATTCTATAGCATCTAGAATCGTTAAGGAGAACGGCGATTTTTATCTCTATTATATTTATAGAAGCGAACCCAAAATGTCCGTTCGTAATGAAAACCCCATAAGTTATGGAGCCACAAAACTACATATTAAGGATAAGAGTTTGACCGGTAATTACTGGACAGATGGAGGTTATAAAGGCGATATTAACCTGCGTTCACTGGATTAGAGTTAGTTCCCTAATTGATCTTTTCTACTGCCAAGTTGACTCTATCTCCAGGGCAACACTCTAAGCTGACCGCAACGGTCAAATAAACTTAATCGAGGTACGCAGATGTCTATTCAGGAAAAAGTAAACTTAATACATCAGCAAGTCACGGATATCACTACCATTAGTGATAATGAGTATGCTAGGTGTCTACAAATATTTGATAAAGCTGAGCATAACGAGGAATATAAAAGGCTCCTGTTTAATGGTGTGATTCAGCACTTTTCTAAAATAGCTTTGATTGAAATTGGCAATACTTACCTAAGTCTGATGTATGCCGATAAGTCTTCCTCGGACGATTATGATGGTTGTTGGTTCTCTAGGCATTACTTTTTGAGAAATGCCATTCTTCAGATGGCTTCAGCTTGGAATAAAACGGCAACCTTAATAAAATACCGCTTTGCTGTTCCTGATGGACGCTATGGTTCAGAAATGGATAGAGTATTAAGGAGCCTTCGGAAGAATACTGATTTTCGCAGCCATAGAGTAAAGACTCTAATTGATAGCTTCAGAAGTTCACATGAGTATGAGGCGTTTATATATATGAGGGACTACTTGAGTCATAACATCGATCCTGGATATATCAATTACCCCAAAGGTAACCCGACTGATATCGACTGGCTCAAACTTACTGACATAATGTGGAATATTGTTAACATTATTTATAATGACCATCTTACAATTAGTATCGACATTGACGATGAGATTATAGATTTTTATAAAGTAAAAGTAATTATCCCTCCCCATTTAGAAGATGTTCCTGTATCCGAATTTAATGAAGGATACTTTGATTTAAAGTATAATTGTCGGGCTATCATCAACTTAACACTAAACTTATTTGATTACGTAAAACCTTGGCTAGTAATAAATATCAAAAACAATGATCTTATATGTCAGTGTCACCTGCTTATTGCCATGCTGAATGATATCTCGTTTAGACTGCATGATGCTTTTCGCTCATTTTCCATTCTTTTGATCAAATTAAGCGGAGATTACTCAGGAATCCCAGAAAAGGTAATAGAATTAATAGAGAAAACCCCTTATTATTATTTATTGAATGTTGCAATCGTTCGCCTATATTCTGTCTTTGATAAGGTAGGCCACCTTTTTACTAGAGTTTTTTCAATGCCCAAGGACACTACTTATTTCAAAACAGTATCTTTATGGATTATAGACAATGCTGATTTATCTTATAATCAGCTAAAATACTTACTATCATCAACAATTGAGAGCAATGGTTATAAGGCTTTGGATTTAGTTCGTCAGCAATATATCCACGGACAAGATCTTACATTTGATCAATATGAGGGAACCCAGCTTACCCTAGAATATTTTTTAGTAATGCTCTTCGAAAGTTTTCAGGTTATATCTAGATTGGTCGAATTTCTGCACCTTGATTTCTTTATTAATGAAGTTAATTTATTATTACCTGGTTCGTCAGATAGTTTATTTGAGATGTTAATTATAGACAACCCCTATATGCCTAGTAATTAGGGAGTATACAGAGAATCTGAGATTGAGTGTTTCGTTGACCATCTGATTCTTATAATGCTCCCAGGTAGTGAGACACCTGCCGGGAAAAAATAAGCTAAACTATTAGTATGGAAAAGAGAAATCGCTACACAGCCGAATTTAAAGCCAAAGTGGTCATGGAACTC
>JAAYKT010000216.1 GCA_012522255.1 Clostridiales bacterium | reverse complement strand
TAGAGGTCGAGGGTTCGAGCCCCTTCCGGGTCGCCATTTACAACCAAATACGCTGGTGTAGCTCAGCCGGTAGAGCAGCTGATTTGTAATCAGCAGGTCGGGGGTTCGAATCCGTCCACCAGCTCCAGTGAAAACCGCTAATATCAAGTATTAGCGGTTTTTTAAATCTTTAAATATTTATTCGTGATATGTGCTTTGACTACTATTTGACTACTATGCTTTTTTCTGCTTCGCCTTTCTATTCATGATAATGTTTTCAAGTTTTTGTGCAGCTTCTCTATCTGGCCGTTGTAGTGCATGTGCATATATTTTCATTGTTGTAGCAGGAGTAGAATGGCCTAATCTTTTTCCAACGGTTGTTATATCTATTCCCTGAGCAATTAGCAAACTTGCATTGGTATGCCTCAATTGATGGAATGTGAGCGGGGGAAGATTATGCTTTTCACGAAACTTCTGAAACAATTTTGATGGCGTATCCGGAAAGATTGGGGAACCATCCCACTTGGTAAATAACCTGTCATTATCATAATCATCTCCGAAAAGTTCTTTCTCTTTTTTTTGCCACAGGTCACCGACCTTCAAACGTTGCTCATTCTGCCATGCCTTATATTGCTTTAGGATTTTAGTAATAACAGGGGAAATTGCTATTGCGCGTTTACTGGTTGGATTTTTGGGATCTTTAGCGTTAACGCGTTCATCTTTCTGCTTATTCTTATCATTTATGTATTGGCTTGCTCTCCTAATTTGTATCGTATTACTTTTTAAATCAATATCTTTCCACTCCAGGCCCGAGAGTTCACCTAATCGCATACCAATAAAAAGAACAAGGTAGAGTATAGCTTTTAATCGAATATGCTCTTTATCAAGCAGTAAAAGCATTTTAGCAACAACATCTTCATCATAATTTTTTGGTTCTTTTTTCTCTACCTTGGGTGGCTTTACTCTTGAAGCTGGATTACTTGATATAACCTGCCATTGAACAGCGCATGTTAACATAGAACTCAATAATCTATGATAATGTGAAATGGTATTGGAAGAAAGCATATCTCTATCATTAACTGGTGTAAAGATATCATTTGTTTTTTCGTTAAGTGTTAATGAAATTTTATCAGCTATTTTTTGAGTAGTTTTTCCACCGTTACAAAGTGATGCAATTGTTTTGTCAGAAACACCAACAGATTTAGCAAAACTCAGATATCCTTTTCTTTTTCCTGAACCGGCGATTTTTTTTATTAACTCAGGTTTTGCAGTATATTTAATGTTCTGAATTACACCTTCTTCCTGAAGGTTATTATAAAATTCTATCAGGTGAATGGGTTGAAGACGGTCTAACCTAATATGTCCAAGTGAAGGTATAATACGGCCATCTAACAGGTTTCTGTATGCATGTATGGTTTTTGGTGAAAGCTGTTTTATTGCATGGTCTTTTAGCCATCTCTCTGAAAATGCATTTAATGTTATTTTTCCATCAAGAAACTGACCTGTTTCAACCTGCCTCTCAAACTCTGCTGATAATAGTTTGAGCTCTTTTTCCCACTTTTTATCTGTATACCCTTCAGGCCGCTGTATTGTTTTTACTTTAGCCAATTTTTTGCCAGAGCTATCATACCCAGTGCATACGGTAATCTGATATGAGTTTTCTCCACGTTTACGGATGCTGGCCATAAGTATTACACCTCCAGATCTTTATTCAAAACTTCTTCTAATTCATGAACGATTATGTTTTTATCACTTTCAGATTTTGCATTTTCATAAAGTTCAGTACATTCTTGCAATTTACTCCGGGCAATTGTTCTCCATGTTTTCAAAGCTGCGTTATATTTTTTTATGGTAGTTTTGCTTTTATTGCGTATATTTCTTTGTTTCTGGGAGTGTTTTGTTTTATAAGCCCTATTATATAGTTTAAGTAATTCATTGTTTTCAACTTTAAGAAGATACCCTACATCTTTACAAGTTTTGTTATTTTTATATATCCTATCGCAGTACTTTTCTGCACTATCTTTTGAAATGAAATAATTTTTACAGCATATACATTTTTTAACAATGATTTGCATTTGAATTAATTTAAGCATATCAAGATATAAATAGTCTTGAAATGATTGGAGTGTATAGATTTCAATATAGTCTTTTTCTGAAGAGAGAATTTCTGTTATTAATCTTTGTTTTTTTTCTTTACTATAATTTTGAGTAATATGAGGAAGAAGCATCGAAAAATCCCTTGGGTAATTTGGTAAGTTTAAAATTGGTAAAGGATATAATTTGATATTGATATTTTTGAAACAATTAGGATTAACTGTATACAAATATATTAAGTATCGTTGTTCTACCTTAGCTTCTTTCATTTCAGGGTATTCAATAATACCTTCATCAAAGCAAACATGGAATAATTCTGTATACAGTTTTTTTGTTTGAAGATACTCTTCTTCTGATTTGATTATCTCGCTAAATTTATCATGTTCTATTACAAATTCGCTATAATCCAATTCAATTAAATCTATTAGAATACTACCGACATCAATGTAACTACAATTAGCTGTTGTTTTACCTGCATCGTTCATGGTTGTTGCACCTGGTTCGACGTCAATGTTACTACAATTAGCTGTTGTTCCTTTATATACAATAAGTTTGCAAACATATGAACCTTCTCCATAATCAACCAGAATCTCATGTTTTGTATTCATTTTCATACCTCCCAATATAGATTTAAATCAAACATTAAAACAATTAATGTGGATATAAATATCAATATTAACTATACATCCATATTCATGTTACTACGAAAGCACTAGAATATCAATATAGATATAAACAATTTCCCATAATATATAGGTGGATATATCCACATATATTTCTAATACATCCATTGCTATTTTACCATATAGGTATTAGAATTACAATATAATTTATTATTTATATTTGATAACGGAGGTTGTTGTGATGTTTATCAGTGAAATACTTAAAGAAAGAGGAATAACAAAAGCTCAATTTGCAATCAAAGCACGCATACCACAAAACGACTTTTATCAAGCATCCAATGGCAAAATAACATTTTTTCCGGCATGGAGAAAACGAGCAGCAGAAGTATTGCAAATGTCTGAAGAAGAATTGTTTCCAGAATATTATAAAAAGGAGGCCTGACCATGGGTAGCAGAGTATTACTGAAACAGGCTTCACTAGAAACCGGACTTTCTGAATGGGAGTTATCAACTGGAGCAAAATCAGGAAAATATCCTGCTATGCGAATTGGTGGAAATAGAGGCCGATGGATCTTTGACATAGACTTATTGCAGCGTAGGATAGAAGAATTAATGCTGAAAAATATTAATGAGAATCATACAGATAACGATTATGGCAAGCTAAGAAAGATTCGTGGATAGGTGGTAAAAGCGTAATGGCAAATCCTCATCCTGAAGATTTACGAGGTAATTTTGAAAATAACATTCATAGTACAAATAAGTATGTAAACTATACAAAAATACCTAATATTGGACTTGAAGAGTTAGCTAAATCAAAATTATCTCCAATTGAATACCGGATTCTATTTGTAGTTTGGCGTTATACGTATGGATTCAATAGATCTGACCATGACCTATCATTAAGCTTTATTGCAGAAGCATTAGAAACAGACTTACGGACTGTACAGCGTGGAATAAAATTATTGCTTGAAAAAAGAATACTTGTTGTATTGGGTTTAAAACAAAAGACAAGAAAACTATCATTCAATATTGACAAATTTGTCAATGATAGAAAACTCAATGACAATATGCTCATTGGTAATAAAGACAATGATGATACTGCCAATGTTAACATTGATAAAAATATCAATGCTCAGGTTGACAAAATTGTCAACCAAGAAAAGAAAGATATAAATAAAACTCTAAAGAAAGAAGGGGAGGACGCAGATGGAAAGCCTTGGAGCTATTCTGACGAAAACGTCAAAAAATTCTATAACAGAGAATTGTGAAAGTAAATCCATTCATGATTATCCTGTCTTTATGACTTTAGATGAAATCAGGGAATATGGTTTTACCATTACTGTAGAGCCTCCTAAGCCTGTTCAGTGTTTATTCTGTGGTAAATCTTTAAACTATAGTGGCAGGCGAAGTTTTATATCAAAAACCATTGTGGGATGGGAAAGTGAACATGACAGATGCGATTGTGAATTATCTCAAATTCATTATAAAGAGTTGGAGGCAAAAAAAGAAAAAGAAGCTCAAGAGCAAAAAGAACGTGACAGACGGATTGAATTTCAGAAAAAAGTGGACGGTCTTTTCAATTCATCTAAACTCGGAGATAGATTCAAAACAAGAACATTTGATAATTTTGTGGTAGGTGAACATAATCAAAAAGCTGTGAATATGGCTTATAAATATACTGAAGAGTTTGAAAAGTTTAAAATTAAAGGAATTGGGCTATACATATCTGGAAATTATGGAACTGGCAAAACACATATAGCTGCAGCCATCGCAATAGAGCTTATGAATAAATGCATACCGGTGATATTTACAACCCTCCCCAGGTTGTTAGGCCAAATCAAAGGGACTTTTGATAATGATGTTGAAAAACTCAATGAACAACAGATTATAGATATTTTTTCAAATGTGGACTTATTAATTCTTGATGATGTCGGTAAAGAACGTGTAACCGAATGGAGACTGGAAAAACTGTTTGAAATCTTGAATAACAGATATGAAAACAATTTACCCATAGTTTTTACTTCAAATTACTCTTTAGAAGTTTTACCGCAGAAACTTTCAATCAGCAAAAACAATACTGATGTTGCTGAATCTATTGTATCCAGGATTTATGAAATGTGCAGGGGTATTCCAATGAATGGGCTGGATTATAGAAAAAGAACTTGAGGTTATGAGACCAATTAATCAAAAACTTAAAATATAAGAATAAGTCTGAAAAGGCTTTAAATATAACGATTACAGGAAAACAAGGAAGAGACACATAATATGGGAAATGTAACTAAAACAGTGAAAGGTGATGTACAGAAATGGACTTGGATAATACCATAAATAGCTTTAAAAATGAAGCCTTAAAAAAGAAAAGTGAAAATACTGTACAAGCCTATGTTACAGATATTGAACAGTTTATTGAACATATAAGAAAAGATATCTTCGATATAAGCCAGGCTGATGTTGATAGTTTCAAGAAGCACTGCTTCGATAAAAAATTAAAGCCAAAAACTATCAATAGAAAACTTGTAAGCCTTAGGAGATTTTTTAATTACATAAATAAGAACATTGATACCAATAAAATTTGTGTTGATATAGATATGGTCAAAATTCAAAGACAGGAGTATTTGGAGGAAATTCTTGAGAAAACAGACTTTGAACGCATCATCAGAGCAGCTCAGCAAAAGAAAGATACAAAAGCCATCGCTCTATTTTACGGTATGTATTTAACAGGTGCCAGGGTATCAGAGATTATTCAACTGAAGATAGATGATGCAGATAATGACATTGTATCTGTTAAGGGGAAAGGGCAAAAGTACCGCGATTTATTTGTACCAGACTCATTAAAAGAATACTTTAATGATTATTTGCAGGATAGGGGAATTGAGGGTTCTGAGTTTATGTTTGTAAATTCAAACAACAGAGAGCCTATGACAAGGCGGAGTGTTGACAGGTTAGTAAAGAAATACGGCCGGTTAGCCAGAATCAAGCTTTCAAAAGCTCATGCGCACAATTTTAGGCATTTGTATGCATTTTCACTGGTAGAAAGAGGTTTGACGCTGGATGAAATAGCTGACCTCCTGGGACACACAGATATAAATACTACCCGCATTTATTCACGCAAGACAAAAAAACAGCTGTTACGCATTATTAAAAACCTTGAATGATAGTTGTTAACGCATTAGCGTTTTCATAAAGTGCTGGAATAGCATTAACGCTGGAAAAGCGGTGTCGTAAATGAAAGAAGGTGAACCATGAGTCAAAAAATCTATGGATTCTCAAATGAAATACGGGCAGTCGGAGAAGAAAACAAAATGGTGCTGGAAGGGCGTGCTATTGTTTTCAATCAACCGATAGTTTTGTATGAATTCGATGGTATCAAGTACAAGGAAATCATTGCTGAAACCGCTTTGGATAAAGTGGATTTGTCAGATATTGTACTTCGATATAATCACAATGGTGAGTATATAGTTCTTGCAAGAACCCGGAATAGGTCGCTTGCTCTTGAGAAGAAACTGGATGGTTTATACTTCAAGGCAACATTGCAAGACAATATACAAGCACACAGAGATGTGTATAACGCAGTTAAGAGCGGACTTATTGACAAAATGTCTTTCGGTTTTATGGTTGCAGTGAATGGAGAGCAATATAATTTATCAACGCATACCAGAACCGTAACAGAAATCCGGAAGTTAACGGATATCTCTATTGTAGACCAGCCAGCTTATGAAAGTACTTACGTTGAAGCAAGGAGCCGACTGGAAAAATACACGGGTATCGATGTTCTTCGCGAATCTTTAATCATTAAAGCAGAAATTTTGAAAGTGAGGATTTTATTATGAATAAGTTTCAGTACATGACCAAAAAAGAGATTAACGATTATGTTTCAACCCTGGAATCAGAGTTAAGAACATGCGGTGCAGAGCGTATGCGGGAAATTGAGGTTGAAATTCGAGCTGCTTATGATTCCGTTACCAAAGGGCAATACAGGGACCTTGATGATGAAGGTGAAGAATTTCGCTCAGAAAGATTGAATGGTCCATTGAACGGTGCCCAGGGATTGCAGAACCGCAATAAAGGGATTGGATTTGATCCTTTCTCAATATATGGCAACATGAGAACCATTGCTTCCTTCCCAATGGGTAACCAAAACGGTAAAGAAGGGCTGGAAGATAAATACGCTTCTATGGAATACAGGAAAGCTTTTATGGATTATGTTCTTACTGGTAAGAAGGGAGAAAACCTTGAATTCCGTTCTGATGTTACCACTGCAACAACTGACATAGGTGCGGTTATTCCTTCGACGATAATGAACCGCATCGTTGAAAAGATGCAGGATTACGGTGAGATATGGGCAAGAGTTACAAAGACCAGTTTCCCGGGCGGCCTGAAGATCCCTGTTTCAAATCTTAAACCAGTAGCAACCTGGGTTACAGAAGGTAATGTTGCAAGTAAACAAAAAAAGGATGTTTCAACTTACATTTCTTTCTTGTATTATAAACTTCAATGCAGAGTTGCCGTAAGCCTTATCGCGGGAACTGTATCATTAAACATCTTTGAAAACACAATCGTTGATAACATCAATGAAGCCATGATTACAGCCCTGGAAGCCGCTGTTATCTCAGGTGCCGGTGAAGAATCTGGACAGCCTCTCGGTATAACGAAAGACACCGGAATACCTGTAGGCCAGATTATTGAAGTCGATGACCACGACTTTTGTGACTACAGCAAATGGGCTGAAATTATTGGAAAAATGCCACGCAAACACCGAAACAAGTGCGTTATCATTATGAATAACGCAGATTGGAATAAGTACATTGTGGGTATGTTAGATGCTAACGGACAGCCTATTGCCAGAGTTAATTTCGGTCTCAATGGAATCCAACAGGAAATTTTCCTTGGTAAACCAGTAATTCCCGTAGAAGATTATTTACCATCATATAACGATGCTGAAGTTGGCGATATCGTTGCTGTGATATGTAACCTGGAAGATTACATAATCAATAGCAACATGCAACTATCGTTCAAGCGATATTTCGATGAGGACACCGATGAGTGGATAAACAAGTCTACAATGATCTGTGATGGGAAACTTGCTGACAAAAATGGTGTATTGTTGTTGAAGAAAATGTAATACACCGGCACAATTTGGATTCAAGAGCTGGCACTAGACATGCGCCAGTGCCAGCTCTATTATTCAGGAGGATTTTATGAAAGTATTCATTAATCCGGAAAAAAAGTATTCAAGTACAGGTAAAAAAGATGAAAGACTTAGTGTTCGGATTACTATGTCAGTTGAATCTGAATCACAAATAGAGGTTATACAACTGCGAAGAAAATGGGATGAACTTAAAGAAAACGACTCTGCAGAAGCAGTTTTACAATTGATAAAAGAGATGAATAAATGACATCCCCCCCCGGGTCAATGTAGTGATATGCTGCTGGCTAACTGTTATAGGGAGGTACATGCGATATAACCCTAAAATTAATGTTTTTCACCGAAAATTACCCCCTACCGCCCAAAATGTTAAAAAATGTTAGAAAGGAGCTGTAATTGTATGGCGGGACAACGTGGTAGACCCCCAAAGCAAAAAGTAAAAATTAAAGAGATTTTGTCATACATTGAGCAGCTGCCGGATGACAATGATATAAAGTTACGCCTTACACCGGATAAGATGATAAGGTTTAGAAGGTATATTGAGGAACTGCAATATCTTGAATATACAATTGTCAATTTGAAAGCAGACATTGAAAAGAACGGACAAATTGAAATTTACAAAAATGGCTCCCAAGAGACCAGGAGAGCTAATCCTGCATTGACTACTTATGTCGATGTAGTTAAAACATATAATCAGCTATTCCGACAAGCCTCAGAGATTTTAAGAGGAACGGAAATTGATATAGAAAAAAATTGGATGTGAACGAAATGGCCAGCGTTGGCCGTTTTAAATAAATATATATTCCAGTTAACCGGTGACTGGTTTGTATAGCTTCTTCTTCCGGAAGGATAAAAAATGGAAGTTTTCTTCATGTTTATACTTATCCTTTCATCAGGGGTTTCGGCCTTCACCAACCGGGGCCCAAAACACCGTCCTCTACCTGGGACTCTAAAGAGCAGGAAGAACCCCGCAGCTGGCGAATGAAGTTGCAAAAATGCTGTTGCATCAATTATTTTATTTTTTTGTGGGCTAGTGAATTGCCATCCTAGCCCCAAGGTTTTTTCCAATAACGTTATTCTTTTGGAAGGATGCATTTATGGATAAGCATGACCAATATATAAGAAATGCAAAGTTACTCAAAGAATATAAATCTGGTGACATTACAGCGCGGGAAGAATTAATTATTGAAAACTCCAGGATAGTTATGAAAATCGCGCAAAGGTTCACATTTAATTACAGGTTTGATTTTGATGATCTATGTCTAGAGGGCTATATTGGGATAATTAAAGCTATAGAAAAGTTTGATCCTGCATTCAATATCCCTTTTGTAAATTATGCGGCATTTTGGATTAAACAATGCATTATCAGATACATATATGATAAAGGTCATATTATCAAAATCCCGGTAGCTGTTAGAAATAAAATTCTACTTTTGAAGAAAGCAAAGAATTATTTATGGAGTGAGGTTGGTAGAGAACCATCAAGTTTCGATTTGTCAAAATACCTAAGAATAAGTTTATACGAAGTTGAAAGACTCATACAACTGAATGAGGATGCTCTGTCAATAGATCAACCTATTGGAGACAATGAAGATGAATTCACATTAATAAGCATAATAAAAGATGAATCAGAAACACCGGAAGAATATGCAGAAAAAAATGATACTGTCTATAAAGTAAAAAAAGCTATATCCAAACTGAAAGGTACATATAAAGAGATTATTTGTAGCAGATATGGTATTGAAAGAAAACCTGAAAAACAAAATGAGACGTGTAATAGGCTTAATATTTCCGCTAGTACATTTAGAAGTTGTGAAATACATGCATTATCAATCCTTAAAGGTATGCCGGAAATAAAAGGACTTATTATTGAAAAAAGGTTAGATGATTTAACAAATTTCTATAATGAAACAGAAAAGGTAGTAATATGGAGGGAAGAAAGAAGACGATACGCCTATAACGAATACCTTGATAAATCATATCAGAAAAACTTTAAAATTATAAGTACGAGAATATAGGGAGGAAAAGATAATGAAAAAAAAAGATATGATAATGAAGTGGTGCTGGGAAAATACAGTTAACACTCCACATAGAGAAGATAAATTAGATGCAATAACCGAAAACATAAATAATTTTTCGGAAAAAGATATAGATGAAATATTTAACAATCTTACCGCTTACAAGAATGAAACAGTCATAGACCTGTTAATAATTGGAGTACCACTAAGTGAGAATTATTTACAGATATATCAAACAGTACTGGAAAAACATATCGATTACATTAAGAAATTTGGTTCTTCAACGATAGATGATTTTTTATTAATGCATCAAGTGAAGATTGCTATCACAGAATCACAAAATATTAACGTTTGTTAAGTAAAATGAAATTCCGAATCGCTTCGGAATTTCTAATATATACTTTTATCATGGTATCCTGCTGGATTTGCATTGAAAAAAAACCGCCTTTATGGAATAACCTAGAAGAAGTTTTAGTAGCTAACAGTCTAATGGCTGACAGAAACAGAGGAGTTACTGGAAATTAATGAAACGGTAAGTCCAGTAGGATAATTAAATAATGAATCAAAGGCCTCTATTTGATTTTCCGGTTAATTTTTGGGTTGAATGTTGGGGTTTGTAACTGGAAATTATTAAACCTAAACCTCATAAATGCTATGATGTGAGGAGTGAAAACAATGGAAACTTTAAGAAGGTCAGTAATCCAATGGAATACACTATTACCATATGTGAAGGGTCATAAAAGCCATCAGTTTACTACAAACAGCTTGGGCGCTAATATTTACTTCGACTCATCCGGAAAACCACGTTATGTTGCAGATGATACTCCATTTACAGATATGGAAAACTTTATGATGGATACGTGGTATCACGAGTATCATTACAATAAAACGGAGACATCACCCCTGGTTGCTATAGATAACTATCGGAATGGTTTAGGAAGCATTTGCATAGAAACCTTCACAAATGGATTCAAGACAGGTTGTCGTTGGGTTTGTCTTTGGAGTCCTTACGTGGGTGATACGGATAAGTTTACTCTTGCACAATTGATTTCAGATAAATCCTGGATTCCCGTAATTCCAAACGAGGAAACCTCGTTATCGCGCGATAGAAAATTCCGCATATCCCGCATAAAATCTGCTTAAAACCAGATTTTTTATATATCTATATTGATTTTTAACACCTCGTT
>JAAYKT010000215.1 GCA_012522255.1 Clostridiales bacterium | reverse complement strand
GTTTTCCAAAAGTATAATGCCGTTTTCCGGGCGATTTCACAGAAGAATTTACGGTAACTGGGGTATGCGCTTGTCAACTGCTCGTGCAAACCATTTTTTAGCCGGATACCATCTTTGACAAGAGTATCCCGGCAGTTGACAAGCTGGGACAACGTCCAATGGTTGTCCTCCGGCTTTGCATCAGGCAGGGTGTGAAGCTGGTTGATCAGCACTGTTGCGACGCAGTAGGCTTCATGCTCATCATTCTTCTTCATCATGGGAGCACTTTTGCGTTGGTCATAGGCTAAGGATGGATTTACGTCTTTCACCGTATAGCCTTTTTCAATCAGCCAAACGGCAAGACTCCTGCCGTAGCCGTAGGTGTTTTCCAAACCGTAGATTGGCGCAGTTTGTCAAGCAAGTTGTCGCATTTTTTATAAAAATTTTACTTTACAGCTAGTTTTCGATGATTAAGTCCGTATAATGGTATAAAAAAAATTGAATTGAGCAAAGCTCCATCTTCGAGTGTAATTGCATTTATTCCACGGTCCTATTGACACGGGGACCCCTGTCCCCTCTGGACACCCCTTTTATGGCGGAATTAACTATATGGGGGCGATTACTTCCGCCCCAAGATTATATCAGAGGGGACTTCCCCGTATAAATAGGCTTTCGCGGCATAAAAATTTACAGTTATTAAGCTGAAAATGCGATTTTTATATCAATGATTCGTTATAGGAAAATCTGTTATTACATTTTCAGCTACTTTTATTTAATAATTTTTTTACCTCTATCTCCGATATCGGATTAAGTGCCACATATTTTGGTAATTCCCAATCTCTAATATTCCTAGACCACCTTTCAGGATGTTTTTCCCGGGCTCGTTTATATACTTTTATCCTATTTTTAATTATCTTTTTATCTAATCCATAATGTCTTTGATGAGGTGTAATAAATTTTAATCCACTATGTAAGTGTTCAAAATTATACCACCATACAAACTTTTGAACCCAAGCTCTTGCCTCTGAAAGGGTTTTGAAGCCCTTAGTAGGATACTTTGGCCTATATTTCATTGTCTTAAACAGGGATTCTGAGTATGGGTTATCATTACTCACCCGGGGTCTTGAAAAAGAACTTTGTATTCCTAGTTTTTCTAAGGTAGCCTGAAATGTTGCAGCCTTCATAGGGCTACCATTATCTGAATGTAGTACCAGTGGTCTCCCCTGAAGCCCTTGGGATAAAACCGCTTTCCTAACCAGTTGTTCGGCATATTCAGCATTTTCAGCTTCCCAGACCTCATATGAAACTATATACCGACTAAACATATCTACCACTAAGTATAACTTGAAATATTGACCTTTAATGGAGGCATTTAACCACGTAATATCCCAAGTCCATACCTGGTTAGGACCATATGCTACATGAGTAGGCATCTCTCTTTTTAAAGGCTTTTTGGTTCTATTTCTATGGGCATTCATATTCTCTTCTTTTAAAATACGGTAAAAGGTTGATTCGGATGCAACATATATACCTTCATCGGCTAATTTAGGAACTATTTTGCATGGAGGTAAATCAGCATATTTCGGACTATTAGCTATATCAATAACATGACTCCGTTCTTCATCTTTTAATTTGTTTTTAGGTGGAGGTCGTTTAATAATTGGCCTTTGATCTTCTTTTACACAGTTACCGTTACTCCATCTTTGATAGGTACGTCCGCTGATACCCAGTTCCGTGCAGGCAGATTCTAACCTGGCTCCGGATGCCCTTGCCTCATCAATCAGCTTTATTGCATTTGCGCGATTTGGAGTGCTGATTAGCCTTCCTCGTGGTCCTCCCAAATCGCTTGTGCTTTTTTTCGCAATACTAAAAGTGCAGCAGTCTCTGCTAATGCTTTGTCTTTCCTTCTCACCTCTCTTTCCAGGGCCTTGATCCTTTTCTCCCCTTCCTTTAAGTCTTCTTCCAGTGTTAAAGGAT
>JAAYKT010000214.1 GCA_012522255.1 Clostridiales bacterium | reverse complement strand
CTATAGGCTTTTTGCCTTTATGCGCTTTCTTCTTTTTCGACTTTTATTGTCTCGGTTTCTTCTCCCTCTCCCCGAAATGGGACTTTTTTTATCTCCACTAACTCATCATTGTTGTAATACAAAATTGCTAAACCCATTAATCATCCTCCTCACTAATTTTATTTACTGCAAGCATCAGATCCGTTTTGCTCGGTGTTAAATACATTCTTGTGGTTTCCAAACTTTCATGCCTTGCCAACTGAGCTACTACAGTTAAATCAACCCCCGAATCCAAAAGGTTTTTGCAAAAAGTGTGCCTTAATGAATGTAAGGTCGTGTCTGGTAGATTGGCCCGATCAAAGTAATTTCTAAACTGATATTGTATCCCTCTTTCGCTGTATCGGCCACCTTTATTGGATATGAATAGACTTTCATTTGCCACATCTGGCCGTACCGGCATATAGCCCAACAATGCCCGTACCAGGTCTTTGTTCATTGGCAATAATGCCATTTTATCGCCTTTACCGGAGCGTACTGTCAGTATATTCTTCCGTATATTTATATCTTCTACATTAAGTGCTGCCACTTCAAATACCCTCAATCCGATCTGCAACATAGTTTGAGCAATAGCATAATCCCTCAATCTTTTGTTGGTGTTTTTTGTTTTGTTTATTTCATGCAGCAACCTTGCCTGTTCGCTGCGGGTCAACCACCGGGGGGCAAGCTCCAATTTAGATATCTTCTTGTATTTTACTTTGGCTGTCGGGTCGACTGTTATCAATTCCGCTTCGTTCAACATATAGTTGAAGTAACTTTTAAGCCCCCCGGCCTTTTTATTTATAGTGCTTGTTGATTGTTTTTTTGTGGTGTTAAGCCATGACAGAAAATCCTTAACATCCAACGGTGTTATGTTTTTCAATATAAACTCACCATTGGATTCCGAATACCACTGCATGAACTCCTTCACTGTGTGTATATATGTAGTTATAGTCTTAGGGCTTTTATTCTCCGTTTCCAAGTATTTAATATATGCGTCCATTGCGCCCTCCTGACTCTATATATCTCTTTCCAAACATTTCAATAATTCGATTTTAAAACTATTTACCGATGTTTCAGGGGTTGAATCATATTCCATTGCAATCATAGTGGAAAATACAATGCTAAACACTTGTTCCAAATCTTTGCTTTTTATTTGTGACTCCCTTCCCCAAAAATGTTTTTGTGCATCGGGGCTTTTAAGCACTTTATTCCATGCCTCAAAACAACGATACACTAAATCGCTATGTAGTTTATTTAAACTGTCAGCTGTTTGGCGCAGCTCAAAAAATGCCGTGCATAATAAACTGTTGTCTGGCTTCTCCCACAAGGTATAGTGGTATGCTTCAAGAATCTCATCATAAATTTCAAGTGACGAGTTGACTGAGGTAAGACAATAATCCATGTCCATTAATTCTGCAGTTACTAAGGTTGCTTCTTCAATTATATCTTTGGTTGTTAGGGGCTTTAACACGGGTTTTTCTTTTTGAAATAAATTTACTATGTTACTTATTCTCATCCTCTCCTTCTTCTATTATAAGTTTGAATTGCTTCTTTGATTGTTTTAAATATATCTCTGGCATCATCTCTTTGATGTGTTTACAGGAATCCCCTGTAATAACGCCTTCTTTGACCAGGGCATCTATGGCAAACTTGGGTATGTAATTACCGGTGTCGCGTTCCCTGTTATCAGTGAAGTAGTATTCAGATCTTACAACGGGATGTTTGAATTGGGGTTTTTCCCCCTTGAGCGCAGCCTTAACCAGCCAATGCCACATTTCTGTTACATTCTTGCGTTTTGTCCAATGCCAACGCATATAGACATTGACTGACGGGGGAATTTCGTTAAAGTTTAATTCTAATGCGTTTACTATCATACACCTCCTTTGATTACTATCATTTCATTCCGGTGGATGCAGAACTTCTGCGACATCTGCCTTATATGCCTGGTACAAAGCGACCCAACTTCTACTTTGTATTTCATCATACAATCCGCCTCCTTCGATAGTTCTCCCCGCTAATTGGCTGTTGTTTCAGCTTCTCAACTATTTCTCTATCGGATTGCCGCCACGGAAACCCCTTACTAAATCTTTTCCCATTCTTCATCTTCATCGAAATATACACAACCATATTCGATTAGCTCTGTTTCTGATGGTTTAATAAATTCGTTAAAACCTGATCTATTTTCTAAAGCTTTTTGCTTCGCCCATGCCTCTTTGAGTATTTCTAATGCTTCATCCCGGGCATTGATTATTTGTCCTGTGTTGATATTGCGATATTTGTGACACATATTCTACAACTGCTTCCCACAATGACGGTAGGACTTTTCTTTGTTTATAAATTCCATTCGATAACCCCCTTCGCTCTTTTCACTCTCTTTTTACACATGTTTAGTAGACTTATTCCATACAGTCTGCAAATCTGACCATCCACAATCTTTGCAATAATAGGGTTCCAAAATGTTATCTATATTTTCTTTGTCGACATCAAATATCTTACCGGTACTTACAATCTGTTTTGCTATGATGCTAACTTCCTGATATATTTTTTTGCTACCGCAATTTGGACAGTTTTTCATATTCAATACCCTCCTTCTTTATGGGCTTAACTCTTATGTATTAATTCTACCGTGAAATGGTTTTATTCTAGGACATTTTATTTATACGTTTATGTTACAATTCTAAGACATTATTTATTGCATTGCAAAGCATTTTTTCCTAGAATGTATATTCTAGGCTATTATTATTTTCCATTTTTTCTTTCACGGTATAAATAACCCATGAAATTATTTATATATTAAAAAGCCCGAGTGTTTTCACCCGGGCTTTGATCGGAATAAGTTTCCCTCACGGGAATTTAATTCCGTCTCCCTGACTCCGCAGGATTTTTTGAATTTTTGTTATAAAAAAAGCCCTGCTAAATTAGCAAGGCTTTTACTTTATGAGTAACATTCACCACAACAGGGCAAATATTCCTCATCCCCAATGAGAATCAATTCTTTTGATGAACTGATTCTTTTTGTAAAGGCAGCTTCCATTCCGCATTCGCAGATTGCAGTAAGTTTTGTTACGTCATCTGCTATGGCCATCAGCTGGGCCATATATCCAAAGGGTCTTTGCAGGTAATCCATATCCAACCCTGCTACCAAGACCACTTTACCCAACTGGCGCAGTTTTTGGCACAATTCTACAATACCTTCGTTTAAGAATTGTGCCTCATCAAAGGCCACGATTTCGTAAGCCGCACATTCACGGATTACTTCATTCTCATTTACCTCCGCATCAAGCCTTTTTACGGGGAGTATATACTCCTTTTCTCCCCTCACGGACTTGATGTAGATGTTCACACCTGTCCGGGTATCCAGTATGGGGGTGTAATATACTACCTTTTTGTTTGCGAGGCAGTATCTTTTAAGTATCCGAACTACCATGTCGGATTTTCCAGACCTCATTGGGCCTGTATATACCTTTATTTTTCCCATAGTCCCTCCTTTCCCCGATTGAACGGGATTTTAAATTATTTTTCAGTATAAAAAAACTCCCGTTGCTAGCGGGAGCTTATTTGTAAACCCTACTTACATATTGGAACCGATGCCAACAGCAATAGACATCAGCAGGGGGGCAGCGTATATAACGATTACGGCTCCGAATATTATAAACACCCCCGCAATAGATATTTTCATAAATCTATCCAATCCCAATGCTGCCGAGAAAATAATAAATATTATCCCTATAAGCAGGGCTAAAAAGGCAATATTCGGAACTAAACCTACCCCTGCTTCATATACACGCAGTAACGCTGTGTTTATACGGTTTGCACCATCCTGTGGGGAAACTGGTGTCACAGAGGTATTTTGGGTAACTACAGCAGATCCTCCTGCAGTATCTGGGGTATCTGCCATTGCTAATGGGGTGAAAACCATTATAAGCATCATGATTAAGATAACCAAACTTGTTTTCTTCACTATGTTTTCCTCCTTATGAATAATATTGTAAGGGTTCTTTTGGATACACCACATCAACTGCATCCGATCCCGCCTTATATCCTTGCGGAGTATTTCTGCTCAGGATAGCGCCAGCCAGTCCTCCTGCTGCATGGGCCACGCTTGCTGGTTTTTGTGTCACATAATTTACATCCTCAAGGTCAGGATTTATTTTCCTACCCTCATCAGTTACGGGGTTAGAAATTGTTGCCGTTCTTTGTATGCCTTGGGATAA
The DNA here is from genome assembly GCA_012522255.1 of Clostridiales bacterium. GTDB lineage: Bacteria > Bacillota > Clostridia > Lutisporales > Lutisporaceae > JAAYKT01. The sequence goes on along the minus strand of JAAYKT010000214.1, from coordinate 5,966 downwards.
CTGATCTTTCGTCCAATTAGCTTTCCCCATCAACCCTTGCTGATTGTTTAAGCCACCGATATTTTCCTTTCCTGCCTCATAAGTTTTTGATGCTACCATGGCACCAGCACCAAAAGTTTTTGCTCCCATTTCGGTTATTTTTTGTATTCCTTGTTGCCCAAGATTTCCAATGAGTCCCGCAGCCTGCGGACTTGCTATCATCATCGGTGCAGCCATCATTGTCCCTGCAACCGATCCTACAGCACCACCAACTTTTGATGCAGATTGACCAATTTTCGAGAGCGTTGCCATGCCACCTTTGGGTTGCAAATCTCCTGTCGGAGCATTTATCACACCAAACGGGCCACCCACTCCACCAGTTGAACCACCGGCACTATTTATAACAGGACTAGGTATACTGCTACCCGCGCGCACCCCAGGGGCTATTGTTGCTTTACCCATGGCTGCTATGCCTCCCAACATTCCCATCGCTCCCCCTGCGATTCCTTCTTCATTTAAGCCCAAGAAACGTAGGAACCCTTGGAATATGTTTCGTATCACATTTGCGAATGGGATTATCATGACTAATGCTACGAATATCGCCCACCATTGGTTTAATGCCATGGCAAATGAAAGGAAAAACAATATTGAAAAAGCATGAATAAACTGCATAAATATTACTGAAGTTATCTCCCCAAACCATACTTTTAGGGCTGTTTCATTACCTGTGATTGCCCATATCCATATCAAAAACGGCGTTAAAGCGTATAATCCAGATAGCACCAATGCTCGTACCAAATAAAGAACATTGAAATATATCATTATCCCGATGGCTGCTAGTTTGACTATTGCGGTTGTCAAAACATGTCCGGTTGCCAACGACTCGATGAATTCCCCGCCGGCACCATTACCTGTCGCGGAGAATTGTCCCATTATTCCAGTGGTCGATGCTATATCAGCGCAAAATTCGACCGCTGCTATGTTTATCTTAACAAACAACTCTATCAGTAATGGGGCGGCCCATATTATAATGAAAGCATATAATAATCTGGTCAACCCTTTCATTACCTCTTCCCGTCTTTTTGGTGTATATGCCGCAAATGACATTTTGGCACCAGTATAGAATATGCCTAGCAGTATCAATCCAAAGGATGCGTAGTAGAATCCTGTGAACCATTTATCGATACTTGTTTTGCCAGTATCATCAACAAAGGGTGGAATAAAATAATCCTCCCGTCCTATATTGAATATTAGGACATCCAAATCTTCTAAACCCAATGCCCGCAGTGCATCAACCATTAGATTGATAGGAGCTGCTAGCATTTTGTCCAGCCACCCTCCTTCTTCTTTTATCGGCTCAGTATTACCAAATGTGCCAGGTTGAGCCGTGGCACTGGTGGCACTGTCTGCCGGGGTATCCGTATATATGTTTGATACAATGACGGACTCTGTATAATTGAAATCGCCACTATCTACCTTAATCGTTATTTTATTATTCTCCGGCATTGAATATCCGTAAGAGTTTGTATTGGTTATTGCAATAGGTATTCGTGCGGTACCAGAAGTTTTTCCATTAGTGTCTATTTTGAATTTGTTCCCGTCCCATCCTGTATTACCAATGAAGTATGGACCTGACGTGCTTGCGCTTATCGTTATTTTTGTATCTTGCGTAGCTTCCGGCGCTGTCCAGTTTACGATCAGAGTCCCTGCGGAACTTTCATCTCCACCATTAGATGGATCATATTTCGCAGAAACGTCTATCTTTACAGCAAATGCCGTTGTCGGGATTGCCAACAACAGCACTAATACAAGTATTATTTTAAAAACTTTTTTCATGTTTATACCCCCAAGCCTAATAACTCCAGTTCGGCAGGAATTAGTTGGTTATATATAGGAACCACGGCTTTTTCGTTTATCAACAAACCTGCCCCGGTTGGGGAGTTTTCTATAAATTCCGTTGCCCCCTCAGACAGATTATAAATCTCCTGGACATCGGCTATCTGCGAAGGGTGAGGTTTTAGTATTACGCTGGTCGCACAACTGCCCAACACCGCTTTGCCCTGATCGCTGCGGGTAAATTCCGTGAATGATTGCGATGCAATATTTAACCCGGTTTTGTACTTCCTGGCCCTTCTTGCAAGATTCTCCAAGTGTTCCGCAGTATCTTTATGCCGGGCAAACATCCATCCTTCATCCACATATACATCTTTTCGGATATGTGGTTGTTTTTGTGTAAACGTAGCCCAAACCCAACCTAACAATACTGACATGACATATAGCCTGGTGAATTCGTCCCGAATGCGATGAATATCAAAGCACACCAATAGTTCGTCCTTGAGTTCCACTGTTGACTGACCATCAAACATACCCAACGAGCCGCCTTTTAGCATAGGTGTCATTAGAGTTGCTAACCTTTCAGCTTTATATTTGGTCGATAATGATCTTTGGAAGTCCCCAATCGTTGGTAACTGTTTTTTCCGACCTGTTACGGAAAGAGTATCTGGATTGTTTTCGTAAAGACTTTTGGGATCTGTTGTTATGCCAAAATTAGCATATGTTTCTCTGATGGCTTCTTCGATGGCGACAATTTCTTCTGCTGTTAGACCGGTACCAGATTGTCTTTCAACCACCAGACCCAATATTGACCTTATTTCTGATACCTTGTCTAAGATGTTTATTCTGGGACCCGTTTCGGGATCTTCTTCTATATCGATTTCCATAAGATTTATCATTGGCGCCTTAGAGGAATCAATTTCGATCACTGTTCCTCCGGCTCTCCTAACCCACCCTGCTATATGTCCTTCTTCGGGATCTATTAAAACACTTTTAATTAAATGCAGGGAAGAACGCAAAGCCTTCGTTGACATGAAAACTGTTTTTCCGGAACCAGACCAACCGATATACATGCCATGGGGATTAGCTAATTCTGGTGCCCCTATAAATGAGTTGTAAAATATAGGAGTCCGAGAAAAGTAATTAACTCCTGCCAAAATTCCTTCTGAGTGGGAATATTCAAAGCCGGCAAAGGGCATCATGGAAACAACGCCGCCTAATGTAGCGTTTCTATATATATTTAGTTCATTATTGCCGAATGGCAGGGTAGTTTTTAATGCTTTATCCTGTATAAATTGCATAGTGCGGGCTTTAGATGCCCTCCGTGCTAACAGTGACTTTAAATTGCTGGTAAGTAACTCCAACTCGGATTTGTCTTTAGCGTATATCGTAAAAGTTGTGGTCAAGAAAAACATTCTATCCTGGTTAGAATAAATAGCATCCCTGATGCTTTCCAAGTCCTGTACTGCTTGACGCAGCTGGGGTAATTGATATATGTTGCCTTTTTCACTATCAATTAAAAATTGTGCTTCTAATATGGCTATTTTCTTTGTTAGCTGATCTATCACCATTCGGTCTGGCACAGGGTCTATATGCACTGAATAATCGATGTCTCCAAGATTGATTATATCATCCAACCACCCTAAATGTGTTTTGCGGCTATAGGTGGACAATACCATAGTGCGGCCCCATTTATGCCCCTGCCGAAATTCTGTTTGTTGTATTTCTATGCCATCAGGAGCAATCAAATCTTTAATCCGGTTTGTCCCCCGCATTATGTTCTTATCCGACATAAAGGTCAAATCCCCCTTCTCTTACCGCATCCGCACCTTTCAGGGTATCTTCTCTGTTCTTTACTCCATGTAGAAAACTGATTGCTTCTTCGGTGTTTAATATGCTGCCTTTTATTCCCGATTGATTTAAACTACTGATAATTATGGTGCTTCTTCTGGTCAGTTCCGCAAAAACCTTTTCAAAACTATCCCTTGAATCATACGGGATAATTATATAAGAATGTTTTGCCATCAAACTCTGGTTGTATCTCAATGCCAATAATGAATCTGCCATGTATGCACTATAATTCTGCAACGATACAGGCAAATCAAGATAATACTCTTTGATTGTTTTTACAGCATCCATTGTGTCTATTAACTCCGTTGTTGTGTATATCTGAATAGGAAATATTATCGAGTTGGCAAGACCTAACAACCCATTTATTACTACCGAGCGTTCTGCCTGTGACATAAGGTAATAATTAACCGATCCGACTCTTATTATTGCAGAATAATGATTGGCCGTTCCTATCACTACGCCCCTATTAATATCTTTAACATCAATAAATTCCTGTACCGGAAGTTGCTTGACAGAACTTCTCTTTTCTTTAATGTTAAATTCTTTGGTGTCTTGTTGATCTGCACGGTCTAATAATATTTTGAATACAAATATGATGCCTACAATCAGTATCAAAAATATTAAACCTATTACAAGGTTGCCCATCAATTTACCTCCAGGCGATATATTTTTTGCATTTTTTTGTATCTGAACATTAGCATAAGATATTTGTCTGCACTCATGCCGTTGGACAGATTTGGCATCTGGTCTATCTTCAAAAAGCCCAATGCAGCGGAGATAATAAATATTGCAACGCCACCTATGACTTTAATCACAATGGGAAACGGTATCATTGCCAAGAAGAATATTGCTACAATAGAGATAGCCATATACCCTATCTGGCGGAGCGATAGCACCCCGCCTATCATCTTTTCTTCACCGGTTATATCAATCGGCATTACAAATTCCGTCATATTGCCTCCTACTTAAAGGACTGTCCTAATCCAAGGAACACGCCAGCGAAAAACATGGCGCCACCTACCAGTATGGCACCGACTACTACATATCCTAACCCACCCATAGTCTCTTTACGTTTCTCCGGTGAATAGGCACTCATTAACAGCTTTATCCCGCCAAAAACAACCGCAAATAAAATAATGGTGCCTCCTAACGGAGTGAGATATTTTGATGCGATATCCAACAGCTTTGTATTGAAACTTTCTGCCTCTACTGGTGTGACTGCTGCACGGGCCAATATAGGATTAGTCAAAACTATCATCATTGCATAAGACATTATTTGTAGGTATTTTTCCTTTATTTTTCTGATCATGTTTTTTCCTCCTTAAAATATGAATTTTGAAAGTACATATATGGACAATATAATTACTCCTACCTTTGCTGCAAAATTAACAAAGCGTAGCGCTACACCTAAAAGAATAGTCGCCACTATCAGCCATATATAGTTATTGAGAATGAATACTTTTATTAATTCTATTGCTTCAATGGTTATCACTGCCTTTCCTAATAATTTGAAAACCTTTTTGCCGATATAATGCTATCCTTTTATCAGATTGGGCACGGAATATATCGTCATCGGTATCGGGTTTAATTGCATCGTAGAAATCTACCACTATCCCGACCATTTTCCCGGGGGATGGCCTTCTTACCCGGCCAACTTTTTGCATGAGCTCTACCAGACCACTGCCTCCGTGAGCCAGTACCAGTACCTCAGCCTCCGGCAAATCAACTCCTTGCTTTAATATGGAGCTGGCAATCAATGTATTGAGTTTCCCTTTTTTAAATTCCTGTAATGTATCTTTACGCTCTTTAGCCGGCGTGCTGCCGTGTATAAATGGCGCATTAATCAATTCAGCAAGTTTTTTACCATGGAATATTTCATTAACTAAAACTAAGATTTGTTTCCCTTCATGTGCTTTCACGGCACGAACTGTTTTGCGGGTCCGCTCCCAGTGGTCAACTATTTCCTTTTCATATAGTTTGTGATATTGCTTTGTTCGTGATGGATAATGCTGAACATAGTACATTTCCACTTGTACCGGCAGTATGTACCCCTGCTTTACTAACTCTCTTTCAGTTATCAGCTCTACGCTAGGGCCAGTAGCCGCTTCTATGTATATTTCTTTTCCGTCCTCTCGATAAGGGGTCGCAGTTAAAGCATAGGAATAATAAGCACCTACTTTATTTGCTATGGCAAAAATTGTTTCCGCACCAAGCATATGTCCTTCATCAACAAACTGGCATCCTACTGTATTAAAGTAGGCTTCTAACTTCTGCCAGCGGGCATCTTGTCTTTCCATGCAGCT
>JAAYKT010000213.1 GCA_012522255.1 Clostridiales bacterium | reverse complement strand
GGTTTGAAAAGAAAAGGCAGGGCTAAAAAAAATGCAGTGGTTATTCTTAGATGCTTGCTTATTACTCTTTTATTTTTAATCTGTGCAAAAATAGGTTTAACTTGGACTGTGGATGATACGGCAACGATTTATTTAATAGATACATCGGACAGCATGAAAGAAAGCAGTTCTATTGCGGAGGCCTTTGTAAAAGAAGCTATAAATATGATGAAAACTTCTGATACAGCCGGCATTATTCTATTCGGTGAAGATCCTGTAATGGAAAATTTTTTATCAAAAGAGCCATCCTTTAATAAAATCAGTACCGTAGTAAAAGGGAATTATACCAATATAGAAAAGGCTATAATGACAACAATATCTGTTTTACCTGATAAGAGCAAGAAAAGGGTTGTCCTTATTACTGACGGAGAAGAGAATGAAGGTGACAGCACTAAAATAGCAGGAACATTAAGGGAAAAAGGTATTGACTTTAAAGTTTTATTGGTGGAAAAGGATAGAGGTAAAGAAGCTGCGGTTATAAATGTGACAGCTCCGTCACAATTGAATAAAAATGAAAAGTATAATTTGATTGTTAATGTAAAAAGCAATTTTAAAACAAAAGGTAAGCTGACTTTGTTTGATGGAAATAAAAAAGCATTGGAGGAGCCTATAGAGATATCTAAGGGAGAAAATAAATACGTTTTTAGTGACATAGCTGACAGTACAGGATTTAAAGCTTACAAAGCAGTATTGGAAGCAGAGGAAGACAGTGATAATAGAAATAATGAAGCTTCCGCAATTATTAACGTTTTGGATGAACCTGTGGTGCTTTTGCTGGAAGGCAGCGATAGTGACGGCGAAGAGATAGCAAAAATGCTAAGCGCAGCCAATATGGATTACAAAAGATATAATGCAAAAGAAGCTCCTTCAACAATCCAATCTTTGATTCAATATAAAACAATTATAACAGCCAACGTATCCGCCGAGAAGCTGAATAACGGTTTTGTTAATGCATTGGAACCTTACGTCAAAGACTTCGGAGGCGGTCTTGTTGCTATCGGCGGAGACGATTCTTTTGCTTTGGGAGGTTATTATAAAACACCATTGGAAAAGGTGCTTCCGGTGAATATGGAATTGAAAGGCAAAAAAGCTATTCCAGATATGTCAATCTTATTGGTCATAGATAAATCAGGGAGTATGTCAGACGGCAGCGGTGGGGTGGGCAGGATTGAATTAGCAAAGGAAGCTGCCTCAAGGGTATTGGATTCACTCAGGGATCAGGATGATATAGGGGTTTTGGCTTTTGATGATTCTATGTATTGGGTTGTAGAGCCGCAAAAGCCAACAGATAGGGAAGAAATAAGGAGTAAAATCGGATCAATAAGGGCCGGAGGTGGCACCAGCATATTGCCTCCCTTAAAGGAGTCTGTAAAAACTATAAAAAATATTGACAGCAAAATAAAGCATGTGATACTTTTGACAGACGGCCAGGCTGAAAAAACCGGGTATGACCAGGTTTTGTCTGATGCCGCAAATTTAGGTGTCACTGTTTCAACTGTAGCTGTGGGTCATGATGCAGATGCAAATCTTCTAAAATATATTTCAGAAAAAGCCGGGGGCAGATTTTATCAGACGGATGAATATACCAATTTGCCTACTATTTTTGCCAAAGAGACCTTCATGGCAGCAAAAGCTTACATAAATAACAGAGAGTTTACTCCTAAGATAGTTTCAAATCATGCAGCCATTTCAAATGTATTGAATTCAGGTCTGCCCAATCTGCTCGGCTATGTGGCAGCAAGCCCGAAAGATACTGCACGGGTCCTTTTGGAAAGTGACGAGGGGGATCCTATATTGACATTGTGGCAGTTTGGGTTGGGTAAAACTATTGCGTGGAATTCAGACATGAACGGAAAGTGGAGCGGAAATTATGTTAATTGGGAAAATAATTCGGTATTATGGAACGGTATTATAAACTGGACAATTGAGAACTATGAAGATAATGAATTGCTGATTGACACTTATTTAGATGGCGGATATGCTTCTATAAGCGTTAAACAAAGGGAAAGTAGGGAGGAATATACTACAAAAGCTATAGTAACAACGCCTTCGCTTGACACACTGGAAATTGAGCTGAATGCAGATGCACCGGGTCAATATAAGGGAGTCTTTAAGGCAGAAGAGACAGGGAGCTTTTTAATAAAAGTTGTTCAAAGCAGTGACGAGGAGATAGTAAGAAGCGTAGGTTCCGGCATATCTGTGCCTTATTCGCCGGAATACAGAATAGATGCAAAAACGGATAAATTAGATAGGCTGATAAATGAAAGCGGTGGGAGATATATTGATAATCCAAAAGAGGTATACGAAGGAAATATGTCCGATGTAAAAGGAAGAAGAGATTTAACCACTCCTTTGCTTCTATTATCCTTTGCAATATTTTTGGCTGATATTGCTACAAGGAGGCTTAATCTGCCTTATAATAGGATTTTGAAATTATTAGATAAGATATTAAAAAAGGTTAGAATAAAAAAGAAGGCGGATGATAGTCAAATTATAGAAGCAAAAACAGAAAATAAAATTGATAATAAGGTTGATATAGAAAAGAAAAATATGTATAACTATAAAAGTAAGAAAGAATTTAATGATGAACCAGAAAGTATAAAAGAAGATAAAGTCGGTAAAGCAATTAAAAAGGATACATTGGATACAAGCGCCTTATTAAGAAGAAAGCGGCGTGAATAAGGCATTATTAAATCGAAACAACGGAGGAATTTAAATTGAAATGTAATAAAAGCATTCTATTTGTTTTAACTATTTGTATATCTTTTATTTTAGCAGCATGTCAGGGGCTTATAAAAAAGCCGGAGAAAACAGTTTATCCCCAAAAGGCAATCACTATGATTGTACCCTATGGTGCAGGCGGAACCACAGACCTAACCGGCAGACAATTGGCGATACAAATGGGAAAACATTTAGGTAATAAAATGGTGGTGGTAAATCAAGGGGGAGTTTCAGGATCCATCGGTGCTAAAACCGTTTTGGATGCAACCCCGGATGGTTATACCGTATTATTCACCGCTGATTCTTTGGGAACGCAAAGAGTTATGGGCATTTCCGAAATGAGTTATGATGATTTTAGCCCTATTATAGTTGCGGTAAATGATCCTAAGGTTATTGTGGTCAATAAAACTTCCAAGTATGAATCTTTAACAGATTTGATAAGTGATATTAAAGCAAGGCCTGGGAAGGTAAAAATGTCTCATACAGGTCCCGGAGGTTCCGGACATGTGCAGAAGCTGATTTATGATAAGTTAGGTTTAGACATCGCTGATACGGCTTATCCCGGCGGCAGTGACTGTATTGTGGCAGTTTTAGGCAATCAGGTGGACTTTACCAATTCCAATTACTCCACTGTTACCGGCTATTTGGAAAGTGGTGATATGAGGCTTCTTGCTGTCTCAGCAACCTATAGATTGGATAAATATCCTGATGTTCCTACTTTGGCAGAAGTAATCCCGGAGGCGGAGAAATATTTGGATACACCTTTTACTCCGTTATCATTAGTGGTAAACAAAAATGTGCCTGAAGAGATTAAAAGCATTTTAAGGGAAGCTGCCTTGAAAGCTGTCCAGGAAAAAGAATGGGAGGATTACGTTACTAAAAATAGTCTGGAAAAATTATATGAAAAGTATACGGATGAAGAAACAGCAAAGGAATTTTATGCGAAATGGGAATCCCTTGTATCCTGGCTTATTTATGATGCGGGAGCCGCTAAATACAGCCCGGAAAAGTTTGGAATACCGAGACCATAGGTAAACTATTTTTATCAAGTGAGGTTAAGCTATGGATTATAAAAAAAGCTATTTGATTAAGGAAATTGGTCTTTGGGTGGGACTTGCAATAGCAATCATATTCGGTTTGACGGAAATAGAATGGATTGCATTTGTAGGAGTTGTTATTATGTTAGGCAGTATTTTCCAGACATGTATGTACTATAAATGTCCTAACTGCAACAAGCCTTTTAATATTCGTAGCAAAAAACCAAACTATTGCCCCGAATGCGGATATAAATTAGAAGATGAGGATGTATAGATAACAATTTATATGGCAGTAAACAGAACTGTTATGGGGTATATAAAAAATAGACATCTGGGGATATATAAAATAGATCGAAAGATAAGGTAAGAGGTGAACATATTGGAAAAATACAAGATGAAATATAATAATAATATTTTGGAAAGCATTATATTTTTTATATCATCACTTCTGCTGTTGGCTTATTCTGTGTTCAACCATTATAACAACAAAAATATAATCTGGAAAACATCTCCTTATCTGTTCCCTGTAATGATATCAATAATTGTGTTTTTTCTTTCTCTTTCACTATTCAATATTGGAATAAAGGAAAAGATGCAGGAGGGCGACAGAAAAAAATTAAATATCCATTTTAAGGATGTCGCCGTTACCATATTATCGACGGTTGTTTACTATAACATGATGGGTTTTACAGGTTTTGTAATAGCTACAATTTTATTTTTATCTATTTTGTTTTTTTATTTCGGCGAAAGAAGGATTTGGCTGATAGTTGTCATGTCTACGGGGGTTTCAACAGGTATTTATGTTTTGTTTTCAATATTCCTAAAAGTAATGCTGACATAGAAAGGTGATGAGTCTTGACTATTTTTTCAGGCATATTGCCTTATTTTTATAATATCCAATTTATTATTATGGTATTTATAGGTGCCATGGCAGGTATGTTTATCGGTGCAATTCCGGGGCTTTCCGTTTCTATGGCAACAGCTTTGTTGGTTTCTGTTACATATTCCTGGTCAACTGAGCATGCCTTGGCTACTATAATGGGCGTATATGTGGTCGGAGTATATTCCGGTGCCATTTCTGCAATTCTTATCAACATCCCCGGTGCCCCTTCTTCAGTGGTTACTACTTTGGATGGATATCCTCTGGCACAAAAAGGAGAGGCTTATAAAGCCTTGAAATATGCCACGTTCTATTCTTTTATAGGTTCACTATTCGGGTTCACCGCTTTAGGAGTCTTTGCGGGGCCTATTTCAAATATTGCCCTTAAATTTACGCCTATGGACTATTTTCTGTTGGCAATATTTGGACTCACAACTGTTGGCTCGTTAACCGGAAAGATTTTTACCAAAGGACTGATAAGTGCAGCAATAGGTTTGGTTGTCAGTATGGTTGGGATAGATTCCGTACTGGGCATTCCACGTTTGACTTTTGGAATATATGGATTGCAAACGGGAATAAATATTGTACCTGTGTTGATTGGTTTATTTGGGTTATCAGAGGTTTTAATCATAGTTTCCGAGGGGCGTTTGGAATCAGAAGTTTTAAATATTGCAAAAACCAAAGTGCCTATAAGAGAAATGTTTAGGTATTTTTTTCGCTCTTTATACTATTGTACTATAGGCACTTTTGTAGGAGTATTGCCGGGTGTCGGCGGGCCAATAGCTTCATTTTTGGCATATGGAGAGGCTAAAAGGATCAAGAAGGATACACCTGTACCTTTTGGTGAAGGTCAAATTGAAGGGATTGTGGCAAGTGAATCAGCCAATAATGCATGCATCGGAGGAGCTTTAATACCCATGCTCACACTTGCTGTTCCCGGAGATGCGGTTACAGCGATAATACTGTCTGTATTCTATGTTCATGGACTTCAGCCGGGCCCGATGTTTATAAAGTCAAATCCTCATATGTTTTATGCAATATTTGCCGGGGGCCTGATTGGGAGTGTTTTCTTATTGCTTCTTGGTTTATTTATGGGGCCAAATATCGGCAAAGTCGTTACCATACCAAAAAGGATATTGATGCCGGTGATAATTGTACTTTGTATAGTCGCTGCTTTTGCATATAATAACAGACTTTTCGATGTAACCTTGATGTTTTTATTTGGTATTACAGGCTTTATTATGAGAAGGCGGAATTACCCGGCAGCTCCGATGATTTTGGCAATTGTTTTAGGTGGAATGATGGATTCAAACTTTAGAAGGGCTGTTTCTTTGGCCTCTTCTGAAGAAAGATTTTTTGTGGCACTTTTTGGCCGCCCGATTACCATAATACTAACATTTTTAATAATATTTGTAGTGGTTTCAAATGTTCCCCAGCTTCGCCGCCTAATGAAAAATGACCATTAAGACTTTTTTGGTTATACTTATATATTTTTTAATTTATGATATGACTTAACCCTAACATTTAGCAATAAATAATAAGAAAAAAATACCTCCAAGCAGTTAATCTAATTTTAATTAATTAGACTGTCTACTTTGGAGGTATGCCATTTCTTAAAAATCTATTTTCTCATTTCACTAAGTATCATAGGTCCCAAATCGGTTATATTTCCAGCACCTACAGTCATGACCAAATCACCGGGCCTGGCATTTTTAGCAATATATCTCGCAATATTATCAAACCCATCTATATAAACAGCGATATCTTTGTATTTATTGATTTCAGCAGTTAAATCTTTTGAATGTATTAAGCCATCATTTTTTTCTCTTGAGGCGTAAATATCACTTATAATTACTTTATCAGCATTATTGAAAGAATTTGCGAATTCATTCAGTAAAGCTTTTGTTCTTGTGTAAGTATGAGGCTGGAATATGCACCATATTTTATTATGCTTTGTTTTTCTTGCAGCTTCCAAGGTTACCTTTATTTCTGTGGGATGATGTGCATAGTCATCAATGACAGTGATATCATTATAGGTACCTTTTAGTTCAAAACGCCTATGCGTACCTTTAAAACCTTCTATTGTTTTATTTATTGTTTCAAAAGGAATACCTAAAAAATCTGATACAGCTATAGAAGCTAAGGAGTTTAAAATATTGTACTCTCCTAATATGCCTAAGTTAAATTCACCGCTGAACTCGCCATTTTTAAAAACCTTGAAGGATGGGTGGCCTAATTTATTGTATTTGATATTTTTTGCCATATAGTCACTTTCATTTTTAATACCGTATGTTTTTATATTGCAAGATACTGAAGAAGCTATTTCACGGGTATTAGGATCATCATTGCATAAGACCAAACAACCTTCTTTGGGTATCAACTTGGCAAATTTTAAAAATGCGGATTTAATGTGATCCAAATCTCTAAAATAATCTAAATAATCCTCGCCGACATTTAAGATTACTCCGATAAAGGGATGAAACTTTAAAAAGTTCTCCATATATTCGCATGCTTCCGTGATGAAATATGGGCTTCCCCCTATCCTGACATTGCCTCCGATTGCATCTAATTCTCCCCCGATAAGTACTGTGGGGTCAAGATCTGAATCTTTTAAAATTAAAGATATTATTGATGTGGTAGTCGTTTTTCCATGACAACCCGCCACGGCTATGCCATATTTGAAAGTTTTCATAATGCTTCCTAAAAATGTTGCTCTGTCCATTATAGGTAATTCCAATTCCCGGGCTTTGATCATTTCCGGATTATCTTCTTTTACTGCGGATGTATAAACTATAAGGTCAGCATCAGAAATATTGTTTTCGTCATGAGGTATATTTATTAAGGCACCGTCACTTACTAACTTTTCAATTAGGTGGCTGTTTTGTATATCAGAACCTGAAACCTTAAACCCTTTGTATATGGCTATTTCTGCCAAGCCACTCATGCTGATGCCGCCAATGCCGATAAAGTGTATTTTTTTAATATTTTTTGAAAATAACATACTGTTAGCACTCCTTAAATTGTTATCTTAATAATTACCTTTATATAATACGTTTAATTAGCTAAAATTGGGATTTAAATATGCATTGTTTTTATAATTATTATAACCTTTATAATTACCTATATATAGTATTATCATTTAATTTATGCAATTAAAAGAAACAAGGATAAAATGTTTAGTATAAAAGGACACGCACTGGAAAAAATACTTCTTAATATAGTAGTTTGTCCTATTGCACTACTATTTATAAAATAGAAAATGTTGCAGATTAAAAAAACACCCCGATTTTGATTTAAAAATACGAAGATTTATGCATATTTTCTGAAAATTTCCATTTTAAAAGAAGGATATATTTAGTTTATGGCGAATATTTTATTTATTCAACTTTTATTGACCGTGCATTTGGGCAGGAAGGTGGTGAGCAGTATGAATATTACTGATGTAAGAATCAGAAAAATCAATGTGGAAGGTAAGATGAAAGCAGTAGTTTCAGTAACTTTCGATAACGAGTTTGTTGTACATGATATTAAGGTTATAGAAGGACAGGAAAATCTTTTTATAGCTATGCCAAGCAGGAAAACACCGGATGGAGAGTTTAAAGATATAGCTCATCCTCTTAACTCTCCTACCAGAGCACGGATTCAGACAGCAATTTTAGCAGAATACGAAAAAGTTAAAGATGTAGAATAATTTTTGTTTTAAGTCCTTTTCCATCAGGAAAGGGACTTTTTACATTAGCAGCAATAACTCCTCTTTTTGGTGCCCGGCACCGTAATGAGGAGTTATATATGTCATGGTGCTTTTTTGAATTTGAGGTGTCATATTGCATCGGTAAGGAATATATATGTTAGTGGTATTAAATTTCAGGAGGTCTATAAAGTGGAAGAATTTGAATGTATGGATAAAGAATTGGATGAAATGGACATGAAAATGCTAAACTGTCCCATGATGGGATGCCCTCTGTTGCAATGGGCTATAACTAATTGTCCCACAATGCATATGGCACCAATGCAGGGAATGCCGATGACGCCAATGCAGGGAATGCAGATGATGCCCATGCAGGGAGCGCCCATGATGCCGATGCAGGATATGCCCATGATGCCCGGGCAAGATATACAGGATATGAATATGCCCCCTGTTCCCATTCAAGGTATTCCAATGAAACCAATGGGTCCGGAATCAACACAGGTGATGCCGCCAACTCATACACCAATGCAGGAAAAGCCGGCAGGCTCAAAACCAATACAATGTACACCGGATACTGTTCCCAAAAAATGTAAAGGTTGTGAATGGGATGTAAAGAATTGGTGTGATGAAGATGAAAGACTTTTCGGTGCCGGAGAATAATCTCCGGTATTTTTCTTTAAGAGTATATCTTGCTATATAAATGGGCATGAAAGAAATATAGATATAACGGCCCTATGGAAAAATATTGACTGGCAACCTTTTTTATAAAAACTTTATATGATAAAAT
>JAAYKT010000212.1 GCA_012522255.1 Clostridiales bacterium | reverse complement strand
TTGGATTGTACAGGATGCGGCAATTGTGCAGACATTTGTCCTTCCAAGAACAAGGCTTTGGTTATGAAGTCTCTTGATACACAGGTAGAGGATCAAGTTCCCAACTGGAATTATGCAATGGAAGTTTCTGTAAAGGATAATCTCATGACAACATCAACTGTTAAGGGCAGCCAATTCCAACAGCCACTGATGGAATTCTCCGGTGCATGTGCAGGATGCGGTGAGACTCCATATGTTAAACTAATTACACAGTTGTTTGGAGACAGAATGTTAATAGCAAACGCAACCGGTTGTTCATCGATTTGGGGAGCATCGGCACCTTCTATGCCTTATTGTAAAAATGCACAAGGCAAGGGTCCCGCATGGGCAAACTCTCTATTTGAGGATAACGCAGAATATGGATTTGGTATGGCGATAGCTACTAAACAGATTAGAAATAAAATTGTTGATTTGATGAACGCGGCTTTGGAATTAGATATTCCCGAGAATTATAAGGAAGCTTTTAAGACTTGGTTGGCAGGCATGGATGATGCAGATGAAAGCAAAAAAGCTACACTTCAGGTTCTTCCTTTACTCAAAGCTGAAGGGATAAATGATGAAAAAGCTAAGAAGATAATCGAAGAAATAGCAGATAAAAAAGATTACCTTATTAAGAAATCCGTTTGGATATTCGGTGGAGACGGATGGGCTTATGATATCGGTTACGGCGGTTTAGATCATGTGTTGGCATCCGGAGAAAACGTAAATGTTCTTGTGCTTGATACTGAAGTATACTCCAACACCGGTGGCCAGTCATCCAAGGCTACACCTATAGGAGCTGTTGCTAAATTTGCAGCTTCGGGTAAAAAGGTTACTAAGAAAGACTTAGGCATGATAGCTGCAACCTATGGTTATGTATATGTAGCACAGGTGGCAATGGGAGCTGATAAGAATCAATTACTGAAGGCACTTATTGAAGCTGAGAAGTATGATGGCCCATCGCTTATAATTGCTTATGCTCCATGCATAAACCATGGAATCAAAGAAGGTATGGGTCGTACCCAAGCCAACGAACAGCAAGCTGTTGAAGCAGGCTACTGGCATCTGTACAGGTACAATCCAGAGCTTAAAAAAGAAGGAAAGAATCCTTTCCTATTAGATTCCAAGGAGCCAAAGACAAGCTTCAGAGAATTCTTAAACGGTCAAGTAAGATATACATCTTTGGTAGGTTCATTCCCTGAAATAGCAGAGGACCTATTTGCCAAAGCAGAGGAAGCCGCCAAAGAAAAATACGAAAAGTATAAGACAATGGCTGAAGGTAAATAATAAAAATAAGAAAAGCGGTCATATCAAATTGATATGACCGCTTTTTAAAATTTTTGCTATAAACTATAAACTAAATACTATTTAGTTTATAAACACAAACGCCCACCAGACCAGGCCCTGTGTGAACACCTAAAGCAGGTCCCACTCGGCCAAAAACCATTTCCTTTACATTCGGCAAATTTGAAAGAATTTCTTTTATATGTAATGCCTCTTTTTCAGCATATCCATGCATTACAGCCATTTTAACCGAATAGCCGTCAGATACATCCTTTGCAATCTCAACCAATCTATCCAGGGAACGTCTTCTCCCTCTAACCTTGGCATAGCTGAAGTACTTACCTTCCCCATTAACGGAGATAATCGGTTTTATATCTACTATATCGCCTATTGTCGCGGCAACGGTATTAATCCGACCACCTTTTCGTAAATATTCTAAAATAGGCAAACAATAAAATATTTTGATTCTTTCTCTTAGCGCCAAAACTTTATCCTTAATTTCATCGATTTTTAGGCCTTCCGCTATCATCTTTGCAGCTTCATAAACCATAAAACCTAACCCTATGGAAAGAGTCTTAGAATCGATAGTTACGATATTTAGGTCAGGAAAATCTTTTTTAGCTAACTCAATCATATTGAAAGTTCCGCTTAAACCACTGGAAATATTAATAGATAAGATGTTTTTAATTCCTTTTTCTCTCAGTTTTTCAAAAACATCAATAGCATCCGAAATAGAAGCCATAGAGGTCTTTGGAATTTCTTCAGGCATTCTTTTGTATATTTCCTCAGGAGTAATATCAATATTGTCTCTATATTCTTTGTCCCCATAGATTACCCTTAATGGTAAGGTAAGTATTGAATAATCCTTTAAGATTTCTTCAGGTAAATCACAACTGCTATCCGTAACTAATGCTATTTTCTCCGTATTGTTCTCCATGCTCTTTCCTCACTTTATAATAATTATTTTCCTGTTACTTCATCCATGGCTTTCTTTATCATTGCGGGTGCGATTTTACACTTCTCTTCTGAAACAGCACAAACAGCAAACCTTAAACCTAATTTTAAAGGTATTAAGAATAGGTTTTCTTTCATCAACTTATCATTTATTTCTATAGAATTCTCGCAGGGGATACTGACGAAAAATCCGTCTCTATAAGGAAGGATGTTCAGACCTACTGCTTTGGATGCTTCAACAAAAACATCTGCCCTTCGTTGAAGCATTGTTTTATATTTATTTACTTCCTCTTCATAGGCTAAAAGCTTAATCTCATCATTAGTTATCCGTGACATAACTTCCATTGCGCCTCTATTACAGTTAGACCAATTTGCCCTACTGGAGTGGGAGCAGGAATAATAGAATTCATCCGCTATATCTTCATTTGATGAAACACATATAGCAGCTCCTATCCTCATACCGTACATAGTATGGCTTTTAGATAAACTGTAAGCAATTACGATTAGGACGTTTTCAGGGAGATTAGAAAATTGTTGGAAGAATTTCCTTCTTTCATCCCCTTTACCTGCGTAATCTATGTAAGCGGCATCTACTAAAATAACAATTTTGTTTTCTTTATCTTTAGCATTTTCCTTTGCCAGGTCCAATACCATTTCCCATTCACTATCACTTAGGCTATAGCCGGTAGGATTGTGTGCAGGGCTGTTAATGATAGCAACTATTCTTTTTTGTTTGCTTAAAAGACGTTCAAAGTTTTCCTTAAACGATTCCATATTAAACTCATTTTTTTCGTTCAGCAGCTCATAGTTTTCAACGCTTCTCCCATACTCTTCTGAAATAGTGACATAGGGTTTCCAATACCAATCAGAAACCAAGACTGAATCACCGGGGTTTGTATAATTATATATAGCATGTCTTACGGAGCCGGAACCGCCGGGAGTCGCAACCGCTTTTATATATGCATCAGGCCTATAACTTTTGAAACATCTTTTTGTTATTGCATCTAAAAAGGCAGGTTGGCCTGCGACTAAAGCGTAAGCCGCAATTGCAGCGTTGGGTAGGCTTTTCAATTCATCATAAACTGTTTCCAGACACACCAAGTCGCCATTATCATCCATAAGGGCACCTAATGTAGAATTAATTACCTTGTCTTTGCCATATGTTTTGGTGGCCTCCTGCGCTTTTGCTGCTAGAGCAAAAATTGCGTCATTTTCTTTGGGCCAAGCAGCATGACTGGCTACCAAACTGTTTATCA
>JAAYKT010000211.1 GCA_012522255.1 Clostridiales bacterium | reverse complement strand
ATGATATTTCCAAGCGATGACAGGTAAGGATAATTAAACCAGATTATCCGGAGGATTAATATCTTTATTGATTAAATACTGGGATATGGCTGGAAGTTACTGCAAAACTAATTTCCGTATGCCTTTGTAGAACGGAATTTGCTTTTTCAATCTACGGCAGTGATAAAAGACGTCGCTTGCCATTTACTTATCGCAGAGAGTAGAATAAAATGATAGGAAATGATTATAAAGACAGATGGGAGGGTTATTGTATGCCGGTAAATGAATCACTACTAATTAAGCATAGAGTCCTTTTTGCAAATGTATCTTACAACCTTAATGGGCAACAGCAAGGTCAATTCCGCTATGTTATTAAAACCGGGGATGCAATGGAAAAGTATAATTTTGACTCCATTGTGTATAACGGGAACGAAGTATGCCTAGGCTTCTTTGAAGCAGGATTTACAAAAGGCGGGTATGAACACGGGCAGCAAAGGCAGGTACATATTGAGAGAATCGACTCCAGTTTCCGAAACTTAAAATCAGCTTCTGGAGTTACAGTAATTTGGTGTGCGCTGATACCATCAATAGGCAGTTCGGTGATTGGGTGGTATAAAAATGCCGAGGTTTTTAGATTACCAAACAAGATCCCGTATGGGGAGATTCCCGGAAGAGGGGATGCCAACGCTGGATATCTATATAATGTTATCTCATCAAAACAGAACTGTGTAGCATTGCCTTATTCAGAGATAATCAAATCAGAATGGTTTGCGCCCAGACAAAAGTATTATGGCTTTGGATTTGGACAGAGTAACATGTGGTATGCAAAAGAAAAAAAATCAGAAAATTATGTAGAGTCGATAATGAATAAAATCAGCAATTACAGTGGAGAAAACCTTGTGCGTTGATTTATATCTTCATAGAACTTCAAATGGTCCTTTTCAGGCACATTCCATAAAATAGAATGGTCCGGCGATTGTTGACTTTTCTCAATCCATAGTTTTGCAGTTAACTAACTAAGGACAATGGCACCCAATTATTTTCAATTGTTTTCACTTTCAGATAATCCAAGAACCTGATTTTTTAGTCTGTCATAATCCTCCTGAGTAATTGCACCCTCATCCAAAAGTGTCTTATATCTCATCAGCTCATCCACTACATCGTTGGATTTGATTTTTGTTTTTTTCTTTTCTTTAACTTTTTTTATTATAGCCTTGCATACTATAACAATTGCTCCAATAGTAACCAATGCAAGGCATGCGATGATAATTACAGAAATTATATAACTGTCTTCGGAATATTCTACGTGTATTGATTTGTGTTTTTCCATTGATAGAAGGTTCCAGGTCAATGCCTTACCATCTTTAGATACGGATGTTGCGTTGTGGGAAATAGGTTTTGTCGGAAGGACTATAACAAATTCAGCATATCCACCACTTACAGATGATATATAATTGGCTATAGAGGATAAATAATTTGCAGTACTACTTTCATCACTTGTATCCCATGGTATATCAATAATTTAGTTACCTTTCTGATTTGTAACGGAAACAGTACTTAAAACATATTTATCATTAAGAGTTATATTTTTTTGGGAAAATAAATAACCTGTATACCCATCTTCTTTATATTCTTCTATTTTATAACCTAGTTCCCTATATTCATCAAGAGTTTCTTCAGACATGGTAGTGTTATCATTAATTGCATTTAGCGAATCGGATATTACGAATATCATTTCAACATCAGCTTTCCCATTATTTTTTATTGTTATAGTTGCTTTTATCCGTGCACATCCAGCAAGAGATACTATACACAACAACAATAGTATACATAGAATAATTCTTTTTCTCATAATAACTACGTATAATCCAATCGACAGCGATGAAGATTGGATTTTTCCTTTCTACCGGTTCACCCGGATTTTTCATCTCTGATATACTTTGTTTATGGCGCTGTAGATCTGTATCTATAGTTTTACAGCTTTGACTGGTACGAGGTGACTCAGACCACAGCTTTTCGTCTATTACTGTTAATCAGTTTGTTAACGCTCGACGTTTCTATTTACGTGATTACACAGCCGGATTCCCTGTGGAAGACAACAGCGCCAGAATATTTTTTTAAAGGAGGTGTTCCACCATGTCTATGTACTTTGTAGGAATTGATATTTCAAAGTACAAACACGATTGCTGCATCCTATCTGCAGCCAATCAGAAGGTCGTCACAAAGTTTGTCATCCTGAACAACAAGGACGGATTCAATAAACTTCTGGCTGCCCTGCAATCTCTCTCCAATCAAGAGGACATAAGGATAGGGTTTGAAGCTACTAGCCATTATGCCCTCAACCTCGAACTTTTCCTTGAGAAAGCCCACCACAGCTTCATGGAAGTTAATCCAGTCCTCATTTCAAAGCACAAGATGTCGACATCCCTACGACGGACCAAGACGGATACCGTTGACTGCGAACACATTGCCCGTTGGCTTATGACTGTAGAGTACAAACCTCATCCAAAAGGATTTTATCATGCTTACTCTCTAAAGTCATTAACCCGTTTGCGTGACCGTCTT
>JAAYKT010000210.1 GCA_012522255.1 Clostridiales bacterium | reverse complement strand
CCCCTGGTCTCTACGCGAAGAGGTCCAGGATTTCTTCCTGTGACATTTTTGCCAGCATGGTTTCTCCGGGTTTTATCACCGCACTGATCAATTCTTTCTTTCTCTGTTGCAGTTCGTACACCTTTTCCTCGATGGTACCCCGGCTTATGAGCTTCACCACATGGACGACATTTTTCTGCCCAATTCTGTGGGCTCTGTCCGATGCCTGGTCTTCCACCGCCGGATTCCACCAGGGGTCAAAGTGTATCACCATATCCGCCCCCGTCAGGTTAAGCCCCGTTCCGCCGGCTTTCAAGGATATAAGAAAAACTTTTCTTTCTCCGCTATTAAAAGATTGCACCATCTGTCCGCGAAGCTTGGATTTCGTGCTTCCGTCCAGGTAGAAATACTCGATGCTTTCTTTATCTAAACGCACTTTTATTATGGACAACATGGATGTAAACTGGGAGAAAAGCAAAATCCTGTGCCCGCTTTCCAAAGCATCCGTCATCAGTTCTTCCAATTGCTGCAGTTTCCCGCTGCCTCCCATATAGTTTTCTATAAAAAGCCCCGGGTGACAACAAATCTGCCTAAGCCTCGTCAATGCCGCCAGCACCTTTATACGGCTTTTTTCAAAGCCCGCATCTTCGATTTCTTGGTATATTTCTTTTTTAGTCTGCTGCAAATATGCCATGTAGACTTTTTTCTGTTCCTCTGTCAGTTCAGAGACAATTTTGTTTTCTATTTTATCCGGCAACTCTTTTAGGACATCTTTTTTCATTCGTCTTAACACAAAGGGGCTTATGAGCTTGCCCAACTCTTTTAATGTACCGGAATCTTTTTCTCTCACTATTGGTTTTTCATAGTTTTTCACAAATTTATTGTGTGACATCAGATATCCCGGCAATATAAAGTCAAAAATAGACCAAAGTTCCGTCAGAGAATTTTCTATAGGGGTGCCGGTCATAGCAAACCTCACTTTTGCGTTGATTGATTTAGCCGTTTTTGCATTTATGGAATCCGGGTTTTTTATGTGCTGCGCCTCATCCAATATACAGCATGAAAACTCAATATTTTTATAAAGTCCTATATCCCTGCGTATGAGGGGATAGGAAGTGATGACAATGTCGGCTCCTTTCAGGTCATCCAACAAATCCCGCCGTTCCTTGGGCGTACCGGCGATAACTACGGATTTTAGACCGGGCACAAATTTATTCACCTCAGCCTGCCAGTTATAAATCAACGATGTGGGCGATATTACAAGAACCGGTCTGCCGTCTTTTTCCTTTTCCGAAAGGATAAAAGTCAGCGCTTCTAATGTTTTACCCAGCCCCATATCGTCGGCCAAAATGCCGCCCATGCCATAGGCGGTCAGGGTTTTGAGCCACTTATAGCCTGTTTTTTGATAATCACGAAGTACGTCCTTTAGGCTGTGGGGTATTTGAAAATCCATATCCTTGGGTTCCGTTATGTTTTGCACCATTTGCTTAAAAGCCGTGTTTTTCTCAACATTGTCCAATTTGGAATCGCGAAGTTTTTTATCCATATATAAAGCTTTATATTTCGGCAGCTCGATTACATTATTTTTCAAATCCTTATCGGAGATGTGAAGATGTTCCAAAAGCTCCGAAACCTCAATGAGCTCCGGGGATTCCAAAGGCATAAACGAGCCGTCTTTGAGGCGATAATATTTCTTTTTCTCCTTAAGGGACAAAAACAGGCTTTGCAGCTCACTTTTATCCACACCTTCGAACTCAAAGGAAAACTGCAAAAGATCCGCCCCTTCATTGAGCCTGACCCTTCCGGTGAAAGAGCGGGGATCCCTGATGGACATCCTTTTAAAAGCTTCGGAATAGTATATTTCAGCCAGTTTGTGAAGCTCCGGCAATATTTCACTCAGAAAATCGAAAATCCTTATTTCATCTTCCAGATATATTTTTTCTTTTGCAACCTTAAAATCAGCTTTTCCCAAAAGCCCCATTATGTTTTGTTCTTTTTTTGCATCCCGGATCAGCAGCCTTTCATTTTTGGCATTCCTTTTAGGGGAAAAAGGATTAAAAACCTCATCACCGTAGCAAAACTCCAAGCTGGCATATATTCCCGTTTCCATCCTGTCAAAAAAAATTTTTGGTGTCAGTTCCTCGCGATAAAACCTTTTTTCTAAATTGGGATCTATTGTTACCTCGCCTGCCGAGTTTAATTGAGGCAGGATTTCGGAAATGAATCTTTCCCTTTGATGGGGTAAAAAAACCAGCCGTTCATTTTTTCTTGGCCTGAGATAATTATAAAAAGGAACAAAAGGTTGCAATTGCTCATCTGCCATCTTATAGATTGAATTATTGCTAAAAAAATACCTTCCGTTATAGGTCAGGGGAAATATATTTTTAGCTACATCCATTTTCAGAATTAGGTTTTCTTTATCACTTACAAGGTTAAACTTAACCGGGAGGGATCTGTCTTTTATAATCATCATATCTTCATATTTTTCTGATTCAGTAACAAAAATAAAAGATCTGTTTTCTAAGATTTCAAGCATTTTTAGTAAATTAGTATCTGAAATATAAAGCCTTTTCCCTTTAAAAGAGATGTAAGAGGCGTGTGTGTATGGGTTAAGGGCTGCAGCAGTGGCTTCATAATCGTAATGGTTCAAGGTTAGATCGATTATTGCCTGGTCTGTCGGGGAAAATATGTGAATGTAAGGTTTGAAAATAAAATTCTTACCAAATTCTATGGTCTTATGGTTTTTTACATCTCCTATGAAATCTTTTATATTCTTAACTACATAGAGTTTTTCTTCACCTATGCGGAGTTCAATATAAAAATTAAAACCCTGCGAGCCTCTTTCCATTCCCAAAGTGACTTCCAAATTGACTTCTTTTTCTGTGGGATTGTAATTCAAAGAATCGAAATAATTAAAAAAACTTTGATTGATGTCTTCTTTGGGTGTTTTGGGGGTAGGGGATTTTGCCTGGGGTTTGCCAAAAGTATCCTGTGCGGCTTTTAATACTGCTACGACATGTTTGCATATTCCGTCGTATTTGGCAAAGGCCGGGCAATCGCAGAAATAACCGCTGACAGTGCCGTCGAGGTGAAGGTCGATTGATACAAGATAACGTTGGCTGCCGATAACTTCTGCAAAAATAATCGGTTCATCATCCTCTTCTTCCAATTGAAGATCCACAACTCTTCCTTTTTTATAGTAGTCCAAACCCTTCATGTAAGTGTGATAGTTTCGCGCTTCACGTAACATTTCATCGTCTTTTATATTAACTTTGAACATATGTGTTTTTACCTCATTTGCATATTAATATCCTTTGCGAATACATAACTATAATACCGAAACTATAGGGTTTTCGCAAGCAACCAGGGGGACCAGGGGGGGGGACCAGGGGGACGGTTCTTGTGGTCACTTTTTGAGAGCGACCACAAGAACCGTCTGTCGCGGTGATCGGCAAGCGTTGTTGCGGTTGATATTTTCTT
>JAAYKT010000209.1 GCA_012522255.1 Clostridiales bacterium | reverse complement strand
GTATAACTTTTTATTTATCTTATTTCAATAAATTTATTGAAGTTTATTATGTACATCTATACTTTTTTATAAACTTAATGACCTTTCTACAATACAATCTTTCTCAATTATTAACGTTCTTTATAGAAAAGTATAAAATTATACAAAAGTTAAGCAAATTTATTATGGCTATATCAAATATGCCTAAAAAGTTTATGGAAGTGTTTTTAGAACCTATATTTTGTCTATATAGTAAAGGAAGTGTATACACACTGACTTAATCAATTCAAAAAGACCATTATTATAATTGGGAAAAACATGGCAGGAAGCATGTTACCGGCTTTGATCTTCTTTATTTCCAAAATAGACAAACTAAGCGCCATTAAAAGTACACCGCCGACAGCCGTCATTTCATCCACCACCGCACTGCTTAGATAAGGAGCTACCGCGGCTGCGGCCAGGCTCAGGCCACCTTCATATATCAAAACACTGACAGAGGCAAATGCCACTCCTATTCCCATTGCCGAGGCAAATATCAAGGATGCAACTACATCCAGGGCTGATTTTGCAAACAATACTTCATGATTACCTGCCAAACCGCTTTGCATTGCTCCCATTACTGCCATTGAACCTACACAAAAAATCAGGCTGGAAGTAACAAAACCTTCTGAAAAATTTCCTCCTGCTCTTTTCATTTTTGACTGTATTAAATCTCCGAATTTTTCCAGCCTTTTTTCAATATCAATCCATTCACCCAAAAATGTCCCTAATGCCAAGCTGATTACTAAAACCAAGATTTCCTTGGATTTTAGGAAAAACATCATGCCCATTCCAAAGGTAAAAATGGAAAGAGCCTGAATGATAGCATCCCCATATTTTTTTGGTAAACCTTTTTTTGCTATAGAACCTATAGTACCGCCAACCAACACAGCTATTGCATTTGACAGCGCCCCCAAAATTACCACAGGACAACCCCCTAACTTTTGCCGATTTTTAATTCCCTTGCATAATAAAATAAATATTCCTGAGCAAACCCCGCCAGGTTACCAAATCTTTTTTGTGCAAAATCGTGTATATCGGATAGTTTGGTATCACATTCCAAATAAAAGTATTCTGTGACTCTTTTTACCCAAACGTCTACCGGATATGCATCATATTTTTGCATTGAAAAAAGCAAGATGCAATCGGCTACCTTAATACCAACCCCCGGAATTTTCATTAATTCTGCCCTTGCTTCATCAATTTCCATATTACGTATATCTTTTAAATTTATTTCCCCATCATTTAGCATATTTACAGCTTTGTTTATATACTTGCATCTAAAACCTGCTCTGCATCTTTCTATATCCTTTAATTCTGCCTTGCAAAGCTGTTTTGCAGTAGGAAAAGAATAATATTTTTTACCATTATAAAAAATAGCCTGTCCATATAATTCCGATAGCAAATTTACGCTTTTCGATATCATGGGTATTCGATTGTTTGCGGATATTATAAAAGAAATTAAAATTTCCCAGGGTTGCTGCTTTAGTATTCTTATGCCTTCTCCGTATTTAATGGCTTTTTTTAATGTCGGGTCTAAAGACAACTTTTTTTTAATACTTCCGTAATCCCTGTCCAAATCAAAATAATCAAACCAAATATTATTAAAATCTTCAATATCGGTATTTGAAATTATAACCTTTTTATTTTCATAATCTGATCTTACATTAATAACCCTGTTATAAGCCACACCTGTATAGCTGTCATCATCCTCTTTTATCCATCTAAAACACTGGCCACATTCAAAAATGTGTTTTGCATTAAAGTCACTTATATTCTCAAGAATTAAGCCGTTCTTGATTTTATTTACAATTATATCTTTTTGTGTCATTTCATCACCATTGCAAACCTATAGCATATACATTAACTTTTTCTACATTCAGACCTGTCTGGTATTCCAGTTTTTCTACAAGTTGTTTTTGAACATCTGTCAACACCAAATCCAATCTCCTTTTTAGATTAACTATTAATTCCATCGTTATTGAAATACCTTCGTCACTGTTATCAACTTTTATTCTTTTTACTTTCGCTATTCCTTCTATCCCTTGCACTGAAAATTCTATGATTTGGCTGAGAGCATTTTTTGAAATTTCATACCTGCCCAAATAACTGAAAGTAGGCCGTATTATAGTTTTTTCAGTTACATACAAAGACTTTTCTTTCTTTTTGAATATCTTTAGAGAATCAATAAAATACCCGGAAAAATCTTTTTTTATTTCAACCGCTGGCACAGGTATCACATGCTTACCGTCTATTTTTCTTGATTTCATCGCTTCGTAAATCTCACCGTCTGTAGATACGTCATTTATATAAATGGGTTTGGAAGGATAAGGCAAATCAAGTGCTCGAGTAATAAGCTCCACCATTTTAAAAGAGGTTCCAAGTACAAGGACCCTCTCCGGTTTCAATTCTGAAATAGCTTTTTTTACAGAATCCCTGTGTTTTTCATCCCTGAATAGCGCTCTTCTAACGGCTGCCAGCCTTGTACTTTCTCTTTTTGCAGATCTGCCTGCCAAAATCCTGGTACCGCAAATAAGAAGCCCATCATCTATTATATACTTTACATCTTTTTCTTTTGCCACCATATATGCTTTATAGCTTTTGCCCGTCCCACTTCTGCCGATAAGAGCATATACCTCCATCTGTCTCTCCTCACATACGATTTTTGTACTTGGATATTTTTTCAATCAGAAATAAAATAATTGGTTTGTAAAAGAATTTAATAGCAGTTAACTAAAACTTCCTGCTTTTTTCTAATTCTTCTTTTTCATTTAATAAATATGATAAGGTGAAAAGACTTTCACTAAGATGCACGTTTTCTACCAGTACTTCATCCGGTACCTTTATATCAGACGGGGCGAAATTCCAGATGGCTTTTATTCCTCCGTTCGATAGAATCTCCGCTACCTTTTGGCATTGCCCCCTGGGAGTGCAAATTATTCCTATATCTATAGCATTTTCTCTAACAAAATCCTCTAACTTTTCTACGTCGTAAACTTTAATCTCTTTAATGCTTAATCCTATGATTTTTGGGTTTGTATCAAATATTCCTTTAGTTACAAAGCCGCTTTTTTCAAAGAATGAATAATTTACGATGGCCTGCCCCAAATTACCGGCACCGACAACAACTGTTTTATATATTTTATTCAAACCAAGTATATTGCCAATTTCCTTATACAAATCGTCCACATTATATCCATACCCCTGCTGCCCGAATCCACCAAAGCAATTCAAATCCTGCCTGATTTGAGAGGCTGTAAAACCGGTAATTTTACTTAATTCCTGAGATGATACCCTGTTTATACCTCTTTTACCAATCTCCCCCAAATACCTATGGTACTTAGGGAGCCTTCTTACAACTGCCATTGAAATACTACTGAACCTCTCCATAACCCTCATCTCCCTCAATAGGATCGGTTGTTTTTATTATTTGATGTTAATTAATTTTATTATAATTATTTTTAAAAGTCAAATATTTAACAACCTTTTAATGATATAAACTATTTTATTAAAACATTGAGGATCAACGATTTATGACATAACGCCGCAGGAGTTTCTTTAAAATATTTAATTTATTTGATACAATTGAATTTGAATATAAATGATTTTCCTTGGAGGTCTCAATGGTTATTTTAACAGTAAAGGACATAGAAAAATCTTTCGGAACAGATATAGTTATTAAAAATGCCTCTTTTGCAGTAGATGAATATGACAAAATAGGGATTGTGGGGATTAATGGTGCCGGTAAATCCACTTTGTTTAAGATTATTTGTGGTGAGACTGAAAAAGACAGTGGAGAAATGTATATTGGAAAGAACAAAAATATCGGATATATGTCTCAGTTTTTGGACTTTCATTCCGGTGTTACCCTTTGGGAAGAAGTATTAAAAGCATTTTCAGATATTATTGTCCTGGAAAAAAACATTAAAAAGTTGGAAGTTCAAATCAGTAAACTATCTAAAATTGGTGAAAGCGCCGATCTGAGCCGTCTTATGAAAACCTACTCTGATTTGCAGCAAAAGTTTGAAATGGCAGATGGTTTTTCCTATGAGAGCAAAATTAAAGGTGTACTGAAAGGCCTCGGCTTTTTATCTTTTGAATACGGCAAAAAAGTTTCCGAATTCAGCGGAGGCCAAAAAACTCGAATTGCTTTGGCAAAAGTGTTGCTTAAAAAGTATGATATTCTTTTATTGGACGAACCTACTAATTACTTGGATATAGAATCTGTTGAATGGCTGGAAAACTTCTTAAAATCCTACAGTTGCGCCTTAATGATTATATCCCATGACAGATATTTGTTGGACAATATAACGGACAAAACCTATGAAATCGAAAATGGTATCCTTAAAGAATATGAAGGTAATTATTCCACGTATATGGCAAAAAAAGAAAAGGATAAAGCCCAACAATTTAAAGATTATGAAAACCAGCAAAAAGAGATAATCAGGCAGGAAGCCATTATTGCAAGGTTTAAACAATATAACAGAGAAAAAAGCATAAAACAAGCAGAAAGCAGAGAAAAAATGCTGCAAAGAATAGGAAGACTTGAAAAACCTGACGGATCAATAAGAAAACCCAACTTTATTTTTGAACCAAAAAAAAGAAGCGGAAATATAGTTGTTGTTTTAGAAGGTATCTCCAAAGCATATGATCAACTATTATTTGATAATATAAATCTCGAGATTCGCAGAGGTGAAAAAATTGCACTGTTAGGACCCAACGGTATAGGAAAAACTACTTTGCTCAAAATCATCGCAGGTAAAATAAAGCCGGATACCGGAAATATAAGATATGGCGCTTCTGTAGTGCCTTCCTACTATGATCAGGAGCAAGATGACTTGGATTTTGACAAGATGATTATTGACGAAATATGGGATTCCTCTCCGAGGCTCAGTCAAGCCAAAATCAGAAATGCTCTGGCTGCTTTTTTGTTTAAGGGAGAAGAAGTTTTTAAAGAAGTATCTGTATTAAGCGGCGGAGAAAAATCACGGTTATCATTGTTAAAAATGATGCTTTCCAAGGCTAATTTTTTACTTTTGGATGAGCCGACTAACCATCTTGATATGCAATCAAGAGAAGTATTGGAAGAATCACTTAAAAACTATACGGGCACCGTATTGTTCATATCCCATGATAGATATTTTTTAAATAAAGTAGCAACAGAAGTCATTGAGCTAAAGGACAATACTGTGGATATCTATAAGGGTGGATACTCATATTATATAAAAAACAGGCCAAATAGAAATCTTGAAAAAAATATGGATGATAAGAACAATGCAGGATTTAACGAATTTAAGAATGATTGGATATTGCGAAAGGAAGAAAAAGCAACTATCAGAAGACAGGAAAAAAGGCTTGTTGATATTGAAAATGAAATTCATGCCAACGAAAACAGACTAAATGATATAGACACATTGTTAGAATCCCCTGAAGTGTTTTCAAACCATGTTAAATGTCACGAATTAAATACTGAATCCCTATCATTAAAAAACAACCTTGAAAAACTCTATGACGAATGGGCTTTACTAAGTGAAGATCTGAACTTTTAGCTTGCAATATTATTTATATGCGTAGATTGGGAATTGCATTAATGCTTAATGGAGAAACCTCACCTTTAATATATTTATAATAACCGGCACACCCAATCATAGCAGCATTATCTGTGCATAGTATAGGACTTGGGTATAATACTTTAATGTTGTTTTCTGTTCCTTTTTTCAAAAGTTCCTCTCTCAGCCGGCTATTGGCTGCTACACCACCGGCTAAGACTGCATAAGGAGACTTTGCGGTAATCGCTGCGGCAATAAGTTTATCCGATAGCACGTCTACAATGGACTCTTGAAAACTTGCAGCTACATCAGACTTGTTTATTTCCAAACCTTTCATTTTCATATTATTCAAGTAATTAAGAACAGATGATTTTAACCCGCTAAAGCTGAAGTCAAAGCTGCCTTCCTCAAGATATGCTCTTGGAAAATCTATGGCATCTGCCTTACCTGCCTTAGCTGCTTTATCTATCAAGGGACCTCCGGGATAACCAAGCCCCAAGGTCCTTGCAACCTTGTCAAAGGCCTCCCCTGCCGCATCATCTCTTGTCTTCCCCATTACTTCGAAAACGCCGTAGTCCAAAACTTTTATTATGTGACTATGTCCTCCGGATGCAACGAGGCAAACAAAAGGAGGTTCCAATTCTTTATGCTCTATGAAATTAGCATAAATATGACCTTCAATGTGATTTACAGCCAACAAGGGAAGGTTACGCCCATACGCCAAAGCTTTTGCTGTAGTGAGTCCGATAAGTAAAGCACCTACAAGGCCTGGGCCGTAAGTAACAGCTATACCATGCAAGTCTTTGTAATCCATTTTGGCATCGGATAAAGCCAAGTCTATAACTTGACTGATATTTTCCAAATGCTTTCTTGATGCTACTTCCGGCACAACCCCGCCAAATTTTTTATGGATATTAATCTGTGTGGATATAATATTGGATATCACTTCCCTGCCATTACTTACAACAGCGGCTGAAGTTTCATCACAAGAAGTTTCTATAGCTAAAATATTAACGGCTCTATCCATATCATACCTCCTATCAATTGATAATCATATTACATTGCAAGAATAAAAGTTCTGCTATTACAAAAAGGCAGGAAAACCCCTGCCAATCTTATTTATAGTTACATGCTACATTGCAGAATATCCAATACTCTTTCTATATTTATATAATTACCTTCATACTCCTTAACAATTAAATCAAAGATTTCCCTGACTTCTTCATAACTATCGTATTCTTGAGAAAACAATCTTTCTCCTCTACTGTTTTTCACAACGATCGAAAAATTGTCTTCTATTTCGTCAAGGGTTAATATATGTTCATCGATTTCAAATTCTCTAAGCAGCATATTGATCCTCCTGTAAAATTATTATGTATAGCAACGTGTAATATTATATCATATTAAAAGTTTATATAACGAATATTTATTAAAAATAAATTACCCCAATAATGTATGCTACTGTCATCCTATAAATAATTGCTCCGCCTTATAATTTTTTCCACATAATAAGAGCATCATCATTGGT